>CAKSJU010000118.1 GCA_934463455.1 uncultured Clostridia bacterium
GTGAAAAAAATGTTTTGTGAAAAACTAAACGAATATATAGAGTTATTAAATTGCTCCGGCAAAGAATTTGCAGAGCAATCCGAAATATCCGAAGCAACAGTAAGCCGATACCGCTCCGGTGCAAGGATCCCCAAAGTAAATTCCGAGGATATGAAAAAAATATGCCGCGGAATTTGTACAATTGCCGCTCAAAAAGATATTGAAATATCATATAAAAACGTGTTTTCGAAACTAAACAATCTTGCGGAAGCCAAGACGTTTGACTATGACTCCATGCAGGCAAAATTTAATATGCTTTGTTCTGTTTTTTCGGTCAATCTCGCAGACATGTCAAAAAGTCTGAAATATGATTCATCGTATTTATCAAGAATAAGAAACGGCAAGCGAAAGCCATCCAATCCGCAAAAATTTGCTTTAGGTGTTGCACAATATTTTTCTAAATACTATGCCGCGGAGACTGACAAAAAAATCATTTCCGAAATTATGAGCATTAAAACGGAACAGATAAAAACATCGGAGTTTTATATATCTGAGCTTGCAGATTGGCTTACAGACAGCAAAACAGAAGAAAAGCCAATAAATCCAGCAAAAAAGTTTTTAAATACACTGGATTCTTTTGATTTAGATAAATACATAAAAGCAATCCGCTTTGACGAATTAAAAGTCCCATCACTTCCCTTTCAGTTTCCGTCAACAAAAAACTACTACGGAATTGATGAAATGAAAAACGGTGAGCTTGATTTTCTCAAAGCTACCGCTCTTTCAAAATCCAAACACAGTGTTTTTATGTACAGCGATATGCAAATGGACGATATGGCGGCTGATATGGATTTTTCTAAAAAGTACATGTTCGGTCTTGCGGCAATGCTGAAAAAAGGACTGCATCTTAATGTTGTTCACAACCTCAACCGACCTTTCAATGAACTGATGTTAGGGTTTGAATGTTGGATTCCTCTTTATATGACAGGTCAGATTTCACCGTATTATCTAAAAGATATTCATAATCAGTTTTTCTGCCATTTTCTGAATGTATCCGGTGCTGCCGCACTGTCCGGCGAGTGTATTTCCGGCTTTCACACCAAAGGTAAATATTATCTGACAAAAAACAAAGAGGAGCTTGCTTATTATCAAGAAAGATGCAATTGTATATTAAAAAAGGCTCATTCACTTATGGACATATACCGTGAAGACAAATTATCGGAACTTTCGGCATTTCTGCTTGCCGATTCTTACACAAACGGCAGACGGCGCAACATTCTCTCAACACTTCCGATATACACGGCAACCAACGAATTTTTAACCGATTTTCTAAGCAGGCGCAATGTGCCTGCCGATAAAAAACAAAGTATTCTTGAATATGCTTCCATGCGCAGAAAACAAATACTGAATATTCTTGAAAGCAATCCTCTTTTGGATGAAATACCTTATACGGATGAGAGCGATTTTAAAAGTCAACCGCTTTCGCTCTCTTTATCGCTTATGTTTTGTGATGAAAATTATGAATATACATTTGAAGAATATGCCGAGCATCTGAAGTTTACAAAAGAATTTGCAAAAAAGAATAAAAACTACTCCGTCGTAAAAACACGAGAGAATGCTTTCGCAAACATTCAAATCACAACTCACGAAAACGAATATGTAATGATTTCAAAAAATAAAGCACCGACAATTCATTTCATAATTCGGCATCCGATATTAAGAAACGCGATAGAAAACCTGGAATTTCCGGTATTATAATGAAATATTCGTACTTCAGCACTTTGAGACGATGACTCAAAGTGCTGAAGTACGAAAGCTTTTTAAATAACAAGCATTACAAAATTTCTTCAGCCATTTTCACAAGTTCATCCGCCGGGACACTCTTGTTTGTATAACCGTAACAGCACAATTATATTATTTCCTATCAAGGTATAATTCAAACGACAACGATATAATTTCATATGACATGGTAGGCTTGACCGACTACGGCGGAAAGCTTGAAAAGGATATAAAAAAACAATATCACGGTTTTTGTTGAAATATAGATGTGTATGTGTTATAATAAATGCAGAAAGTCTTGTAAAACAAGCCTTAACAGCAATGCTGTTTATGCTGCGCATATCTGCATAATTGTATCATTTCATAAAAATGCCCTTGCGAGCAAGCATTTTTACTCGTGATATAATAAATGCAGAAAGTCTTGTAAAATAGGCGTTGAAAGGAAGATTATATGTCAAAAATAAAAAATCAACATATGTCCATTCGGTGGCAAGACATAATAAAAAGTGATGAAAATGTTTCGGCACACAGTGCATCGCTGAAAGAAAAAGCTACTCTTGTAGGAAGAGTAGGGTTAATGATGCTTTCGGTAGGCACGGGAGCCTGGCGTGTCAGAAATTCTATGAATAAAATTTCAAGAGCTTTAGACATAAGTTGTTCTGCAGATATCGGATTGGTATCGATCCTTTACACCTGTATAGACGGAAATGATACTTACACCCAATCTCTTTCAATTCCGAATACAGGTGTGAACACAAGTAAATTAATGGATTTGGAATTATTTATAAGAAAATTTCCTGAACTGGCAAAAGAAAATTCTGTAGGACAATTTCATAAAATGCTTGACGAAATTCAAAATAAAAAGGGCAACTATAATGCGTGGACTGTCGGCTTTGCGGCGGCGGCAGCGTGCGGTGCTTTTACATTTTTGCTGGGCGGCGGTATAGTAGAAATGATTTGTGCGTTTTTTGGAGCCGGAATAGGGAATTTTATAAGAAAAAAAATGATTGAAAGAAAAATATCGCTTCTCGCCAATGTCGGAATAAGCGTAGCGGCTGCATGTGTTGCATATGTAATTGCGGTTTTGGCGGTACAGAAATTATTCGGAATTTCAAAAATACACCAAGCGGGATACATTTGTTCAATGCTTTTTGTTATTCCTGGATTTCCTCTTATTACCGGGGGGATAGATATGGCAAAGCTTGATATGCGTTCCGGCATTGAAAGATGTACGTATGCTGTTTTAATTATCACAGCTGCAACTTTGACGGGTGCGGCAACAGCACTGTTATTTAAATTTCAGCCGGCAGATTTCCCCACTCTTGAAATAGAAACAAAAACTCTCATTGTTTTTCGGATTATTGCAAGCTTTTTAGGCGTATACAATTTCTCACTTATGTTTAACAGTACAAAAAGAATGGCGTTGACTGCCGGACTTATCGGAATGCTTACAAATACGCTGAGGCTGGAGTTGATTGAGCTTGCCGGTTTCCCTGTTGTATTTGCGGCATTTATCGGCGCATTCTGTACAGGATATATAGCTTCGGTAGTTAAAAGAAAGATAGGCTTTCCTCGAATATCGCTGACTGTTCCGGCGATTGTTATTATGGTTCCGGGACTTTATATGTATCGCGGTATTTATCACATGGGATTGAGTGATGTCAGCAACGGAGCACTTTGGCTCACAAAAGCCATATTAATAGTTATCGCTCTTCCGCTTGGACTTGTTGCGGCAAGACTTTGTACGGATAAGGATTTTCGGCATTGCACATAAAAAGGTAATAAAAAACGGTACAATCATTTATTTGTCATTTGATTGTACCGTTTTTTATTATCTGATAATATCGGGGTCGGAGAAAATGTCGGTTTCGTCACTGCTGTGAGTTGAAAATTCCGAAATTACTGCTCCCTCATCGCCTGCCTGAAACCAATGCAGGGTATTGGGGTATATTGTATACTGTTCACCCGGATTTAACACTATTTCGCGGGTTACGGTATATACGCCCTTAGGCGGTTTGCATGCGGGATTTGCGCACGGCTCTCCGTCGACATAAAGATATACTTTTCCGTATCGGCAGCGGAATGTTTCTTCTTTTCCGGGCTTGCCGCCTACTTCCGGGTGACGGTGCTCCGGACAGGTTTGGTGCGGCAAAAGCACCATCTCTTTTGCGCAGCAGCGCTCGGTATTGATATATGTTATCAGGGTCAAAGCGGTATTCTCAAGGTCGTTAAGACCAAAGTCCGCTATTTCGATATTAGCCTTTTCTTTGTCGGTAAGAACTATTTTAGCTTTTTCGTACATTTCCAAAGCATTTTTTATTAATTCGTTTTTTGTAAGCATGATTAATTACTCCTCTCTGTTATGCTTTATTGCTGCTTCCGAACAGTCTCATTTTTCCTTTGACAACCTCTTGAACAACATTTTTTGCTATGGCAAGAGATATTTCAAAGCCGATATTTCCCTCGAATGATGAATGATATGCGTTATATGCTGCTATACACATTTCGGTGCAAATATTGACCTTTCTTATACCGTTGTTAATTGAATCACGGAAATTTTTGTCCGATAATCCGCTGCCGCCGTGGAGCACAAGCGGTTTTTTTGAAATTTTATAAATGTCAGCAAGACGCGATATATCCAAAACAGGAGCTTTTTTGTATTGACCGTGTGCGGTTCCGATTGCAACTGCAAGCGCGTCAATATCGGCACGGTCGATAAAGTCGTTTACTTTATCCACTTCGGTATACATAGCTTCCGCGCCGTCATCTCCGCCGCCTTCGGCACCTCCGACATGTCCGAGCTCTGCTTCGACGCTTATGCCGAGTGCATGAGCAACTTTACTTATTTCTTTTGTATTTGCAATATTTACTTCATACGGAAGAGCGCTTCCGTCGTACATTACAGAGGTGAAGCCGGCGCTCATTGCTTTTAAAATTTTATTGTAGTCGGTACCGTGGTCGAAATGCAGGCACACGGGAACTTTTGCTTTTTTTGCAATACTCAGCATTATTTCGGAAGCATATTCGAAGGGAATATACGGAAGATGTACCTCCGCAACTCCGAGAATAAGCGGTGATTTTTCTTCCTCTGCCGCGTCGATTATACCGCGCGCCATTTCCAGGTTAAGCATATTAAAAAGTCCTACGCCGTATTTTTTTTGTTCTGCATCTTTTAAAATTTCTTCTAATGTAACTAACATAATTTTTCCCTTTCTGTTATAAATTTTTATTCATAAATTCTTCTGTTTCTTCATAGCTTTTTGCCCATGTTGTCGCGCCCGTGCTCATAACGCACATTGCACCGGCGGCATTTGCAAAGCGTGCACACTCTTCAAAGCTTTTTCCGCGGGAGTATGCCGTAAGAAATCCCGAGCAAAAGCTGTCTCCGGCACCCGTTGTATCGACAGCTGTTATTCCTTTGAGACAGGGGAGAATAATCCCCTCGCTTTCCTGACTTTCCTGTATGTAACATCCGTTTTTCCCGAGCTTTATAGCAACGCTTTTTACGCCTTGCTTGAAAAACACTTCGGCACATTCCGCAGCATCTTCTTTATCGGCAATTTTTTTTGCTTCGTCAATGCTGGGAAGAAATATATCAATGTACGGCATGGCGGAATTGAGTATATTGCCCCATTCGTTCTTGCTGTCCCAGCACACGTCTACTGCGGTGATTTTTCCGAGCTCCTTGCATTTTTTCAGAAAATCGGTCAAATCGTATTTATCAAAAGCGTCAAGCAGAAAAACTCCGGTTACAAAAACTATTTTTGAATCCGCAATCAAAGACCAATCGACATAAGAGCTTCTGAAAGTACCGTTTGCTCCGACGCAGTGAAAAAAGCTGCGTTCGCCGTCACCGGACAAAATTAAAATTGACGCGGATGTTTGTTCATTTTTATCCCGTGAAACGTTATCGGTATTTATTCCTTGTTTTTTCAGTTCGCCGATGAGATAGTCTCCGAGAGAATCGCAGCCGACATTCCCGACAACCGAGGCGTGAGCACCGAGCTTGTTAATGTTTATAGCCGCGGTCATGGCATTGCCGCCGGTATGCAGTTCAATCATATCGACTTTTTCCAAAAGCCCGCGTTCGGGAATTTT
>CAKSJU010000119.1 GCA_934463455.1 uncultured Clostridia bacterium
TAAGAAGAAAACCGACAAGGAATGAAAATCCTTATCGGTTTTTTTATTATCTTTCCTCTCTGAAATAGGACAATCCCAATGCCGCGGGAGGTTGGTCTTCTTTTTTATTCCTAAGGCTGACAGCGATAAGAACAAGTATTGTAACCACATAGGGCAGCATTTGAAGCAAATCCATTACATAGTTCGGAATAATTATATTCATTATATTGGGCAAAAATCTATACATCCAATAGAGAAGCCCGAACACATACGCGCCCCAAATCGAGTTAAGGGGTTTCCATGTAGTGAAGATAACCAGTGCTACGGCAAGCCAACCGAGGTTTTGAATATTATCGGTGGTTGCCCATATACCTTTATTGTAATCAAGCACATAAAAGAGTCCGCCGAGACCGGAAATTCCTGCACCGAGACAGGTGGCGAAATATTTATACTTTGTTACATTTATTCCGGCTGCATCCGCAGTTGCAGGGTTTTCACCCACCGCGCGCAGGTTTAAACCACGACGAGTTTTATACAAAAAGATGTGCATTAAAATTGCAAGAGCAATAACTCCGTAAACCAAAATCCCATGCGAGCAAAGTATTCTTCCCAAAAATCCTTTATTCAAAAAGCCGAAAAGCTGCTTACTTACAGCTGCATTTGACAGCGGAGCAGCCGTATAGCTTGCGCCGTTTAAAATAAACAATCCGAAGAAGTTTGCAATACCGGTACCGAAAGTCGTGAGCGCAAGACCTGTCACGTTTTGGTTTGCGCGAAGTGTTGTTGTCAGAAAGCTGAATATCAATCCGGCAAGCACAGACGCTGCAAGCGCGCACAGCACAGGAATTAAAAAGCAAAGTACGGCATTCGGATTTGCGGCAAGCTTTTCATAGTAGTATGCGCTTGCAAATCCGGCAAATCCGCCTATATACATAATTCCCGGAACACCCAGGTTAAGGTTGCCCGACTTTTCGGTCAGAATTTCGCCGAGAGAGCCATACATTATAATAGTACCGAATGCAATCGCACTGGTAAGCCATGCAATTATATTATCCATTATTTTGGCCCCCTTTTCTGAATATCAGTTTATAGTTAATGAAAAATTCACAGCCGAGTATAAAGAAAAGAATTATACCGGTAATTATATCCGAGGCATAGTCGTTCATTGCAGGGAAAGACGAGGCTATCTGCCCCGCGCCTTTAGTCAGAAAGGCAAGCAGGAACGAAATGAGCATCATATAGAATGTGTTGAACTTCGCCAGCCATGCCACAATTATTGCGGTAAAGCCTCTGCCGCCCGCGGTGACGGTGGAAATTGTCTGATCTTTTCCCGAAACAATCAAAAATCCGCTTATTCCGCAAATCGCTCCCGATATTATCATTGTTCTTATCATTACTTTTTTTACATTAATACCGGCATAGCGGGCTGTATTTGAGGATTCGCCGACAACCGATATTTCATAGCCGTGCTTTGTATATTTAAGATAAATAAACATAAGGACGGTAAAGGCAAGTATGACAAATATATTTATCATATACCTTTGACCGAACACAGGCGGAAACCAACCTATTTTACTGTCCATATTAAGCTTACCGAGCGAGGATGCCTGTCCGCGCCAGATATTTGTAAAGCATGCAACAAGCTGATTTGCGACATAGTTCATCATGAGGGTGAACAAGGTTTCATTTGTATTCCAATGTGCCTTGAAATATGCCGGAACAAATCCCCAAAGTCCGCCCGCTGCTATACTTGCTATTACTATCACCAAAAACAAAAGCGGTGTGGGAAGCTTATTGCCCAGATAAATCATACAGAAAGCGGTAGCAAGTCCGCCCATAAGAATTTGCCCCTCGGCACCTATATTCCAGAATTTCATTTTGAATGCCGGAGCAAGTGCCACGCCGACGCAAAGCAATGTAACCATATCACGCATTGAAAGCATGAAACGCATTGAATTACCAAATGTTCCGAGGAACATTTCTTTATATACCGCAAAAGGATTCAAACCGGTTACTAAAAATATAAACAATGCGTCAACAATCAGTGCTGCCAATATCGCAATCGCTCTTACGGCAATTCCTCTTGAAACGGATATATCGCTCCGTTTTACTATTCTGATAAGCGGCTCGGTATGTACAGTTTTACTTTTCATCGGTTTTTTCCTCCTTTTTCAGATTTGTCATCATCATGCCGACTTGTTCCTTTGTTGCGCTTCTTGCGTCAATTACTCCGTTCACCTTGCCTCCGCAAAGGACAAGAATACGGTCGCACAACGCCAAAAGCACGTCCAAATCTTCGCCGACATAAATTATTGCTACGCCCTTTTCTTTTTGTTCATTTAAAAGATTATATATTGTATAGGAAGTATTTATGTCCAATCCGCGCACTGCGTAGGCTGTCATGAGCACCGTCGGTGCGGCGGCTATTTCTCTTCCCACCAAAACCTTTTGTACATTTCCGCCCGAAAGCCGTCTTACCGGTGTTTGTATATTCGGAGTTACCACTTCAAGGTTTTCCTTTATATCTTCGGCGAGTTCTTTAGGCTTATTACTCTCAACAAAGAAAGAATTTCCTTTATTATAATCCTTAAGCATCATATTACCCGTCATACCCATTGAGCCGACAAGTCCCATTCCGAGTCTATCCTCAGGAACGAAAGAAAGTGCTACGCCGTAGTCGCGGATTTCGCGCGGAGTTTTTCCGATAAGCTGTTTTGCTTCTTTGGTTTCGGGAGCAAAATACTCTATGCTGCTTCCCTCATCGGTAAGCTGAAGTCCCGCAACGGATTCCAAAAGCTCTTTTTGTCCGCAGCCCGAAATACCGGCAATCCCGAGTATTTCTCCGCTGTATGCATCGAAAGAAACATTATCCAGTACCGCTATACCGTCACGGTTTCTGCAAGTCAGATTATCAACTTTTATTCTCAGTTCAGGATTTTTCGGCTCGGTTCTGTTTATATTCAGTTCCACCTTTTGACCTACCATCATTTCGGTAAGTGAAAGTTCTGTTGCGTCTTTTGTTTCCACCGTTCCGACATATTCGCCCTTACGCAAAGCAGCAACACGGTCGGAAATTGCAAGCACTTCGTGAAGTTTATGAGTTATGATTACAATTGATTTTCCGTCGTCACGCATATTCTTAAGCACGCGAAAAAGCTTTTCGGTTTCCTGCGGAGTAAGAACGGCGGTAGGCTCATCAAGAATAAGTATATCCGCGCCGCGGTACAATACTTTTACAATTTCCAACGTCTGTTTTTGCGAAACAGACATGCTGTAAACCTTTTGTCCCGGGTCAATATCAAATCCGTACTTTTCACATATTTGTTTTACCTTTTCCGCAACCGCTTTCATATTGAATTTACCGTGTTCATGAAGTCCGAGGACAATATTTTCAGCGGCGGTAAATACATCCACCAATTTAAAATGCTGATGTATCATACCTATTTTTAAATCAAATGCGTCCTTTGGCGAACGAATCGATACTTCTTTTCCGTTCACAAGGATTTCTCCGGAATCGGGATAATATATTCCGGACAATATATTCATAAGCGTCGTTTTTCCGCTTCCGTTTTCGCCCAACAGAGATAAAATTTCCCCGCGGCGTATATCCATCGTGACATCTCGGTTAGCGGTAACAGATCCGAAAGTTTTTGTTATATTTTTCAGTTGAATGGCATATTCCATATCCGCCAAAGCTCCTTTTTAAATTTTTATAAGCGATAAAAGGGAAGCTTCACGCCTCCCTTTATCAATTTATATTATTTACAAATTATTTCTCAACAATTCCGTCAATTCTGAGCTGGAAGTACGGAGCTGCTCTGAATGTAGATTCTTCAAAAGCACCGTCAACAATTGCGTCTTTTGTTTCGCCTTTGTAGATAACCGTTGGCGGATTGGTTGTAAAGTCGCAGTAAGAAAGATCAATCGGTGCAGTTGTTACAGGCTTGCCTTCAACTGTGAATTTGCTTGTATCAAATATTTTGAGCGAGCCGTCTTTAATCTTTGCGATTACACCGTCAACATATTCCTGTGTACCAGCAGCGCATGAAGGTCCGAGCTTTGTAATAGCTACAGCGTCCTTTTCATAACCTGCAGACCAGTCTGTCGCAATTTCCTGACCGTTCAAGATTGACTCAAACGCATACTTATAGTATACTTTCCAG
The DNA here is from genome assembly GCA_934463455.1 of uncultured Clostridia bacterium. Classification (GTDB taxonomy): domain Bacteria; phylum Bacillota; class Clostridia; order UBA1381; family UBA1381; genus CAKSQL01. The sequence continues at coordinate 4,143 of CAKSJU010000119.1, forward strand.
TTATTTGTCGAAGAAGTGAGCGCAGCAGTCGGTGCTGTTTCAAGCATGTCTATGTTATATCCTATAGAGTAGCATATCTTTCCGGCTTTGTTCTGAGCTTCAGTTTCGGCAGGAGCACCTGTCGAGTCAGCATGCTGACCGATAATTACGCAGCCCGACGAAATAAGAGCTTTAGCGGTTTGACCCTCTTTATCAATATCAAACCAGCTGTTTGTATAATTTACTTCCATTGTTACATTTTCAACAACAGATTTTATTCCGAGGAAGAATGCGGTATATCCCGAAACAACCTCTGCATAAGGATAAGCACCTACATATCCGACTTTAACATTTCCGTCAGCGTCAAAGCTTTCCGGCTGAGTCTCTTTTGAAAGAGTACCGTTATCAAGCAATTCTTTTATTTTCAAGCCCGCAACAACGCCCGATACATAACGAGCTTCGTAGATGTTTGTAAATGCGTTCTTGAAGTTCTTGCATCCGCTGATTGCCGCAAAATCACCCGTCATTGAAACAAAGGTTGCATCAGGGAATTCCTCGGCAGCTTCAACCATCAAGGTCTGATGACCGTAGCTGTTTGAGAATATGTATCTGCATCCGCTTGCATACAAGTCCTCAGCTGCTTCCTTACATGCCGAATCCTCGGGAATCTTATACTTCCAGATGATTTGGCTGTCCGCAATATTCAATTCTTTTGCAGCTTCCTTGATGCCGTCCATATGTGCTTTGGTGTAACCCTCAGCTTCGTCTCCTATCAAGATAACGCCGATTTTAACATCCGATCCCGCTTTGGAGTCTGTTTCTTTGCTTCCGCATGATGTAAGCGACATTGCTGCGCCGGCAGTTACAACCAATGCCAAAACAAGCGAAGTGATTTTTTTGAACATGTTAATGCCCTCCTGAAATTTTTTATAAAATTTAAAATTGATGAATAATTAACAAATAATTCATCAATTATTAATATTATATAATATTTTGCAAACTTTTTCAATTGTGGATTTTTATAAAATTTTCCTATTTTTTGTCGTATTTTATATGTATTATACAACAATTCCGACTATTCTCTGAAAGTTATGCCGTTCTGAGCGTCCATACTGTCGATAATTGCAAGCGATTCAATCCGCACACCCTTATTGCGCAAAAGGTCGCCTCCCCTTTGGAAGCCTTTTTCTATTACTATACCTGCTCCGACAAACTCCGCTCCCGATTCTTCAATAATGTGCGAAAGTCCCAAAAGTGCACATCCGTTTGCAAGGAAGTCATCTATAACCAGTACCTTATCATCTTTATTAAGAAAATCCTTAGATACGATTACGTCGTAAATTTTACCGTGAGTAAACGATTTTACTCTGCCGGTATACACTTCCCCCGCAATATTTCTTGTTTTTGATTTTTTTGCAAATACAACCGGAACATCAAAATATTCCGCAACTATGCACGCAATGCCTATGCCCGAGGATTCTATCGTCAGTATTTTATTAATCTCGCAATCGGCAAAACGGCGCTTAAATTCCTTGCCTATCTCTTTAAAAAGCGATATATCCATCTGATGATTTAAAAAGCTGTCCACCTTCAGCACATCGCCGTCTTTTACTATTCCGTCTTTTAATATTCTTTGTTTTAGCAATTCCACTCGGAACCATGCCTCCTATATATGTCTTTTGTA
>CAKSJU010000120.1 GCA_934463455.1 uncultured Clostridia bacterium
TTGAGCATATCGTCAAGCTCCGAGCGGTCATATGTATATTCAACATTTCCGCTTACATTGGTGTAAAACAGGAGCGGGTCGGATATTTTATACGAATACACTCCGTTACATCTTAAGTCAACCGAAAGCTTGTAATTCATAGATTCATCTATTGTTACGCGGAACGGTATCGGAGAAGGTGTTCCGAATTTATTCCCGGTTATTTCCTTGGTGTTAAAATAATAAACTCTTTGGTCTTTGCCGGTATCTCCGCCGAATGTAAATCTTTTTCCGACAGCGTCAAAGCTCTTTTTTATGCTTTCTCCAAGGCTGCCGCAGAAAATGCTCGGCTCGGTTGAATTATCATAAACAAATTCTCCCGGCTCGGCACAAAATTCCACAATTTTTCCCGATTCTACAATAATCATGCTTTGCCCTTCGTTTACCGAAATGACAGAACCGTTTGAAATAATGTTGTCGCTGCCCTTTGTGTTAGAGCTCCTTTTTCCCGTACGCTTTTCTCCTTTTGCTACGAGTGTGTCCGCATCTAAGCTTTCACAGTAGAAAAACTCTTTCCATTGATCTGCCAAAACGCCTCCCAATGCTCCTGCACCCGCTTTAATTAATCCCATTTTTATACTCCCTTTCTTCATAAAATTTTAGCTAATTGTAAAACACTTTAATTTAAATTAATAACTTCCGCCGCTGCCGCCGTGAGTTCTGCCGGAGGAGGAAACATGCGTTGTATCCTGCTCGCTTTCTTTCGGGCGTGCAACTTTCGTGACCGTACTGTAGAGAAAAATATCCTGCGATACGGAAATATTTACGCTTCCGTTTTTCATATATCCCTCTGCGTCACCTTTTTTTACCGCCGTTTTCATTCCCGAAAGCTTTATCAGCATTGCAATCAAAGCAATAACCAAAGACAACGCCAATGCTATTACGGCAACAAATCCGTAAAAATACAAATTATCGGAAAGTGTAAATTCATAATTTTCATCATATGCCGCACTTTCCAAAATCGACTCCGAGCAATCGGCATATGACAAAAATGCGCCGTAGTAATCATTTTCTTTTAAATGCGGAAGAATTTCATCTTCAATTTTGCTCAGCTCACTTGAGCCGAATATATCATGTCCTCTGTTATATGTCGTAAGATGATAATTTCTCGGATTTTGCGACACATACAAAAGCATACCGTCGTCATTTTCTCCCGTTCCGTATCCGTTATAATCATAAATATCGTCCGCCGTCTGCTGCGCATCCGCACCCGACATATCCGTTTCGGTATATATCGCAATATCAATATCATATTCCGTCCTAATCGCTTCAAGCTTTGTTTCCAGCTCGGAAACCTCACTTTCGCTCAAAAATCCCGCTTCATCCTTTACTGCCGGATTTTCAAACGCATATACGGAGGAAACACACATCAGCATACCGGTTAAAATCCCGATTATTATTTTCTTCATATTTGCCTCCCCCTATCTGAATATTAATATTGCCGCCGCAACCATTACAGCAAAGGATATTGCCGCAACCTTGCCGAAATATTTCCATTTTTTCTTTTTATCTACGGGATATTCACCAATAACCTTACCGGTCTGCCCGTTAATTGCGAATTTATAAATTGTGTCCCGATATTTTATATTCAGCATCCAGACAGGTAAAAGAGAATATCTTATCTTGCCGTCCGAAAAGCTTATACTGGTGTTTTCGGGAATTACCGAAGAAAATCCGTTTGTTGTTTTTGCAAATACTTCTTCGGTGGATTTTTTTACACGGTTATTTGCTCTTTCTATACTATCTTCCGCCGTTACATCATATCTGTCCGCCAAAAATCCCGAAAGATATGCCGGATTAAATTCTACCGCTTCACTGTAATCGAAAGGCTCAACGGCTTCCATATATGTATCGTCCGCTTTTTTTGAAGCGTCCACCGGAATATTTTGAAATTCTACACTTCCGCTTCTTAAAAGCTTATAATGATCGGTTTTTGTATAATCATACTCGGAATCGCTCCAGCAGCTCACCGTTTCCGCTCTGTATGTTACATCCGCATTGCAGTCACAGTCAAACATCCAAAACGGAACGTACACCCCCGTCATCTCTTCTATTCTTTTTCTGTCTTTAAATTCGTTCGGCAAAAAAGGAAGCTTTTTGCAATCCTCTTCAAAAGCGTTCATTGCCGCTTTTTTATCAAATTTGAACGGAATTATATAATCGGGCTTAAGTCCCCCTGCAAACTGTTCCTTGACTATGTTCGCACTTCCGCAGTACGGGCACACCGCCGCACCGAGATTTTCATCTCCCGAAATTTCTGCGCCGCACGACGGGCATGTATAATCCGATATATTAATCTTTCCCTCATCTTCAAAATTTCTCGGTACATAATGCTCCCAATCATACGCAGATGACTTTTCCGCAGATTTTTCCGCTTCGGTAAGCTGCTGCATTGTTTCTTCGGAAAAATCATTTCCGCATGAATCACAGTGCAAACAGCTTCCGTTATAAACAAGAGATGCTCCGCAGCATGGGCATTTGTAGCTTTTAACCGTTTCCATCACATATTCCACCCTTTACGATATTCTACATAAAGTATTATATAATAAAATTAGAAATAATGCAATATTTTTCTCTAAAAAAACGGAGCTTCTGCACTATTTAACAGAAACTCCGTGATTTTAAAGTTTATTTCTTTGTATTTTTCCGCTTACGGTTTTCGGCAAACTGTCCTTAAATTCAACAATCCTCGGATATTTATAAGGAGCGGTTTTCTCTTTAACGTAATTTTGAACTTCTTTTTTAAGCTCTTCCGTTTTCTCTGTTCCGTCCACCAAAACAATGCTTGCTTTTACAATCTGTCCTCTTACCGGGTCGGGAACTGCCGATACTCCGCATTCAAGCACATACGGAAGCTCCATAATAACACTTTCTATTTCAAAAGGTCCTATACGATAACCGGAGGATTTAATAACATCATCCACTCTGCCTACATACCAATAAAAGCCGTCTTCATCTCTCCATGCCACGTCACCGGTATGATAATATCCGTCGTGCCAAACTTCATCGGTCTTTTCTTTGTCTCCGTAATATCCGGTAAACAGTCCGCACGGCACTCCGTCCGAGACTTTAACAACAATTTCCCCTGTTTCACTCGTTTTAACCGAATTTCCCTCGGAGTCCAAAAGGTCAACATCATAAATCGGAGCAGGTTTTCCCATTGAGCCGATTTTATGCGGCGCACCTACCAGATTTCCTATTATCATAGTGCTTTCCGATTGACCGAAGCCTTCCAAAATCTGAAGTCCGGTAACTTTTTCAAACTGTCTGTAAACCTCCGGATTAAGAGCCTCTCCCGCCGTTGTCATATGCTTAACCGAAGAAAGGTCATATTTTGAAATATCCTGTTTTACCAGCATGCGCAACATGGTCGGCGGTGCGCAGAAGGTCGTAATATGATACTTTGCAAACATCGGCAGTATATCCGCTGCATCAAATCTATCAAAATCATATACAAAGGTTGCCGCTTCGCACAGCCATTGTCCGTAAAGCTTTCCCCACATTGCCTTTGCCCAGCCGGTATCCGAAATTGTAAAATGCAAGCCGTCGGGGTCAACATTATGCCAATATTTCGCGGTATGAAAATGTCCGAGCGCATATTTATAGTTATGTGCGGCAATCTTCGGATATCCGGATGTTCCGGAGGTGAAAAACATAAGCATGAGATCGTCTCCGCCCGGCGCGTCTTTTCCTCTTTCGTAATGTGTGCTGTAACGCTTATACTCCTCGTCAAAGCTTCTCCAGCCTTCACGCTCTCCGTTTACTATTATTTTATGCTTCAGATTCGGGCATTTTTGACTTGCAATATCCACCTGATGAGCGGTATCTCCGTCTGCGGTACACAAAATTGCCGTTACGCCCGCAGCGTTAAATCTGTATTCAAAATCATGCTCCTGAAGCTGATTAACCGCAGGAATTGCAATAGCACCGATTTTATTGAGTCCGAGCATCGCAAACCAAAATTGATAGTGTCTTTTTAAAACAAGCATTACTCTGTCGCCTTTTTTTATGCCGAGTGAAAGAAAATAGTTTGCACACTGTGCCGAAGCTTTTTTCATATCGCGGAAAGTAAATCGCCTCTCGGTTTTATCCTGCGAAATATGCAGCATGGCAAGCTTATCCGGCTCGCGTCCCGCAAGTCTGTCTACCAAATCAAAAGCAAAATTGAAATGCTCCGTATTTTTGAATTTTATCGAAGTAGGCATTCCGTTCTCATTTTCTTCAACATCGATATAGTCGCTGTATATTCTCTTTCTTGTATCTCTTACAACAGGCTTGTCATAAACGGTTTCAACAGGTATTAATTCGGAAATATCTTCTCCGCCCGCTTTCAGAACCATTGCATAAAATATGCAGTCCTTGCCGTCAACCGCAATCATTCCGTGCGGTGTTTCACTGTTATAATATATACTGTCCCCCGGTCCAAGAATTTCTTTATGCTCTCCCACCTGTACCATAAGATGACCCTCTATAATAAGGTCACATTCCTGTCCCGCGTGGCTTGTCAATTCTATATCACGATGCTGTGCTTCCTCGTCATATTTGCTCTTAACATACAAAGGCTCGGCAATACGGTTTTTAAAGGCATATGCCAAGTTATAATATGTCATTCCGTGAGCATTTGCAATTTCCTGTCCGCCGCCCTTTCTGGTAACGGTATACGACCTCAGATTAGGGCTGTAACCCTCAATAATATCGGTAACATTTACCTTCAGCGCAATTGCACACCGATAAATGAACGCAAAATTCAAATCGCTTTCACCGTTTTCACATTTAATATATTCTTCTTCGGAAACACCGGTGCTTTTTGCCATATCTTCGTATGTAAAACCCTCTATTTCGCGAAGTTCCCTGATTCGGCGTGCCATTTCTTTAATTTTTAAATCAAGTCCGGAAATTTTTTCCACTTTGTATCTCTCCTTTCCAAAATCAAAAGGCACTCGCCCCAAAGTAATTAACTTTGAGACGAGTGCCGTAATCAACTTATACTATACACCCGCGGTACCACTCAAATTGCGGTTTATTCCGCCACTCTCGGAATCAATCAATTCCTATGCCTTAACGCAGCAATCACGGAGAAGTTCTACTCACTTTTTAAGCTTTCTTCCTCTCGGCTCGGAAGCTACAAATACAAAAACTGTTCCGACAGCTCACACCAACCGCTGTTTCTCTCTACGGGCATATTTTTGCACACTCTTCGTCAACGCCTTTATTTTTTCTAAATTATAGCATAAAAAAGAAAAATTGTCAATAGTTTTACAAAAAATAATTTTTTTCGCAAAAAGTATTGACAAACAGTGGTGAAATATGTTAATATATAACGGTGATGTGATACAGGGGTGTAGCTCAGTTGGTAGAGCATTGGTCTCCAAAACCAAGTGCCCAAGGTTCGAGTCCTTGTACCCCTGCCATTAAAAAAGGTCTTTGAACTGTGGAAAAAGCCGCGGTTTGAGGGCTTTTTGCTTTATTTATGACTTTGCTATTTTTGTTTATTTTTTTAATTTGTAGGAAATTGCGTAAAACGCAATGACGGAAAATCAAAAATGCTACCTTATTCCTACGCCCGC
>CAKSJU010000121.1 GCA_934463455.1 uncultured Clostridia bacterium
AAAGACTTGATTTTCAAGTCTTTCTGCATTTATTATTATATCACAAATGAAAAAAATGTCAATAATTATACCCTATATATTGTAATCCGATTTAATTTATGTTATACTAAAGAAAAAATTTGCAATTTTTGAATAAATATGATATACTGTTAAGTGATTAATTCTTATGCCGCAGCAGCTGAAAGCGATTTAACGTAAAAATAATTCACGTTATCACTCGGCGGATTAAGAAAAAATTCATTACAATTTGCCGGCACCAAGGCGGCGGAACGGAGGTTTTAATGAGCTTTACCATAAGCACAGGCGCACAAACAGTTATAAATACTCTTGAAAAAAGCGGCTTTAAAGCATACATAGTAGGCGGCGCTGTTCGTGATATGCTCATGAACAAAACTCCGCATGATTTCGATATTGCCACCTCTGCGCTGCCGGAACAGATAAAAAAAATTTTCAGACGGACAATCGATACCGGGCTTAAGCACGGAACTGTTACCGTGGTAGAAAATAATGTAGGTTACGAGGTTACCACCTTTCGCAGTGAAAGCGGATATACAGATTCGAGACATCCCGACTCCGTTAATTTTATTACCTCGATTGAAGAAGATGTTAAAAGACGTGATTTTACAATAAATGCAATGGCATACAATCCACATGACGGACTTTTCGACTGCGTCGGCGGAACAAACGACTTAGAAAACAAAATTGTAAGATGCGTAGGTGTGCCGGAGGTCAGATTTTCCGAAGACCCTCTGCGTATGCTCCGCGCGGTAAGATTTGCAGCTCAGCTTAATTTTGAAATAGATTCCGAATGTGAGCGCGCAATAAAAAAGCTTGCCCCGCTTATAAAAAAAGTCAGTTCCGAGAGAATACGTGAGGAGCTCAACAAAATTCTTATGTCGGAAAATTCCGAAAAAATCTCGATACTGCACAATCTCGGGCTTTTGAAGCTTATTATACCGGAGGTTGATTTATGCAGCGGAGTAGCGCAAAAAAACAAATATCATATATATGATGTTTACGAGCATATCATGCACACCGTCAAAAGCACTCCGCCGGATATGGTTTTACGCTGGTCGGCACTTCTGCACGACATAGGCAAGCCAAATTGCGCAAGCTGCGATTCCAACGGAATTATACATTTTTACGGTCACCACCGCGAAAGCGTGAGAATGGCTAACGATATTTTGCACAGACTTCATTTTGACAGTGAAACCGCGCATGACATTCTTATACTTATCGAAAACCATGATGTCAGAATAGAAAATACCCCGCCGGGAGTTAAAAGGATGATGGCAAAGACCGGCGCACGTCTTTTCGAAAAGCTGATTATGCTTCAGGAAGCCGACAACAAAGCAAAAAACGAAAAGTTTTTCCGTGAAAAGAAAAAACGACTTGATGAAACTCTTGAAATTTACGGACGGATTCTATCCGAACATCAGCCCTATATGATATCGGATTTAACCGTAAACGGACGGGATTTGATTAAAATAGGCTACAAGCCCGGAAGAAGCCTCGGGGATTGCCTGAAAAGACTCTTGGACGAGGTAATTATAAATCCCGAGCTTAACAGGCGGGAATATCTTCTCGCAAAAGCAAAGGAAATCAAAAAAAGCGGTGCCAAATACAAAAACACTAAAATGCCGTTTTAGATTTATGAGGAGAGCAATACAATGATTAATTCACAGACAAAGGATGCCGTACTTTTAAAACGCATAGAAGCATCACAGGCAGGAAGCTGCTGTTCTCTGAGAATAGGAGATTTAAGCGGTGACGGCAGATACGATTTTGTTCTGATTTGTCCCGATGATGTCTCGGATGAACGATATTTTTCTCATTCCGTTGCCTCGGCAGCCGCTTATTCGGCAGACGGGGAGCTTTTGTGGCAAATCGGAACTCCGAGCTACGGCAATGCCAAATGCGCAACCGATGTCCCCGCGCAAATTTATGACATAGACCGCGATGGCTTTAATGAATTTTTGTGCGTTATGGACGGTATGTTCTGCATATTTGACGGAAAAACCGGCGAACTTAAAAGAAAAAATCCCCTGCCCGACCCGGAAGCTCATGATTGCTTTGCAATTGCCAATCTTGACGGCAGCGGCTATCCTCAAAATATTATAATCAAAAACAGATACCACAAGCTTTGGGCACTTGACAAAAATTTTAATATTCTTTGGACTTACAAAGGAAATATCGGACATTTTCCGATTGCATGCGACTTAAACGGCGACGGCAGAGATGAAATTATTACCGGCTGTTCCGTGCTTGACGCGGACGGAAATGTCATGTGGGAATTTGACCGTACGGATTTCCCGAAAAGCATATGCGTCGGCGATTTGGATATGAGCGGTAAATACACAATTGTTGCCGGAGGTGAGAAAACTGACGCTTATACCTCGGATGGTATCATAAAATGGTCTTTAAAAAACAATGCCCAAACCTATTCCCTTTCTCCGGGAAATATACGCACCGATATTTTCGGTACGGAAATTGCCGGCTATTTTAAGGAAGACGAAGAAAGCGAATACACCGACGGTATTTTTACCGTTGATTATCACGGAAACACACTTTTTAAAGAAAAACGCGCCCAATACGGCGGATTTTCGAATGTGACAACCGTATTCAATTTTGACGGAAACGGTGCGGAATATTTACTTGCCGCTCCGCAGGCGGACAACGAGCTGTATCTTTACGACGGCGGCATGAATCCCATATATAAAATACCCGCGAACGGAAAAGTTATTTCAGCTGATATTATCGGAAACGATATATCGCAGATTATAGTGTATGACGGGCAAAATATTTTGATATATGCCGACTCGCAAAGAGAGCTTTCCGTTTCTCTTGCAAAGGAATCCCGCCCGCAAAAAAGAAGCTTTTGCAATATGACCGACTATCCGTACTGTATTCAGGACCTTTCCCGAAATGCTCTCGGCTATGCGATAGGTCAGTTTGCGCGGCCGGACATAAAAGTCTGGGCAGAGCAATGTACGGCAAGTGACGCGGAAGAAATGATGACCCGAGCCGATTTTTGCATATTGCTTGTAAACATACTTAACATATCGGGATATACCACCGACCTGTTTTTTGATGTTACAGTAAACGATTATTATGCTCCCGCTGTTGCCGCTCTCAAAAGCAACGGATATATTGATGATATTGTGGGAAAATTTTCTCCCGATTCCGCACTGACGGCGGACTTTGCGGAAAAACTGATAACCTCTGCCGCCGGCATAATTCCGCTTACAACCAAGTCGGGAGAGGAAGAGCTCACAAAAAAAGACGCTGCAAAGCTTATTCTGCAAATTATACAAAGCATAGAAGAGAAAAACATATTATAGTTAACTGAGAACAGGAGAGCGCTGAATAATGTACACAATTGCATTTGTCGGTCCGAGCGGTACCGGAAAAAGCTTTCGTTCCGCCGCTGTCGCAAGCAGTGCGGGAGCGGAAGCAATAATCGACGACGGACTTCTTATTTCCAAAAACAAAGTTCTTGCGGGATTTTCGGCAAAAAAAGAAGCAACAAAAATTGCCGCCGTAAAACGAGCTCTTTTTACAAAAGAATCACATGTGAACGAAGTTAAAAAGGCAATTTCCGACAATAAGATAAACCGAATTATGATACTCGGCACATCAATAAAAATGGCAGAAAAAATTGCCGCGCAGCTTGCGCTTGACCCTATTGACAAAATAATACGAATTGAAGACGTAGCAACTCCCGAAGAAATGCGGGAAGCAAAAAGAATGCGTCTTAAAGAGGGAAAGCACGTTATTCCCGTTCCCATTCCCGAAATAAAAAGAGATTTTTCGGGATATTTTCTACATCCCCTGCGACAAATCAAAAAAAAGAAAAGCCGTCCGCAGGTGTATGAAAAATCAATTATCCGCCCAACCTTCAGCTATATGGGCGATTACACCGTTTCGAACAGCGTAATCTGCGCCATAGCTTCGCACGAAGCCGCCGCGTCAGACGGTATTGAAAAGATAAATTCCGTCTATGCCGAAACCGACTCCACCGGAGCAAGCATATATATATCACTTACAATGAAATACGGCACGATTATATCAACAGCCGCACATGCTGTTCAAAAAGCCGTTGCCGAAAGCATAGACTATCATACCTCCGTTAATATCAATAAAATAGACATATATATAAAAAAGCTGCTTCCTTAGCGGCTTTTTAATTTTTGCATACATATATATTTGTTACATAAAAATTATATATTATTACAAATGTATCAATAAATTTTTAAAAATATTGACTTATCTCTTTTTATAATATACAATACAATTAGAAATAATTACCTGAATTACATATATGAAAGTGAGGTATATTCCGATGTATTTTATTTAACTTATAAGTCATAACCAAGCTGATTGTAAATAGTTAATTGTAAAACAAGGAGGATATTTTTTTATGAAAAAGAACAAAAGCATTATCTTTTGGGCTTCAATTTTATCTGCTGCATTTTTAGCATCGTCCCCCGTATTCGCATATGAAACCATACCCGATAATGACGTTATCGATATAACTGTCCATGGCGAGAAAATTGATTTTTCGGAAGCACCTTTTGCAAAAGACGGTGAAATTTATATTCCCGTAAGAGAATTTTTAGATCAAGTATCGGGAAAAATAGAAATAATATGGAACAGTGACCGCTCTGTTATACTTAACGGATACTGCACCGACTCAACGGATGAGCAGCAAGTCACGCAGGCAAAGTTTGCAATAGACAGCAAAATCTGCGATATTACAAGAGGAACAAAATCAAAGCAAATTACACTTGAAAATCCGCCGATTTTGAAAAACGGTAAAACTTATATCACTTTCGAAATGGCAGGGCAGCTCGAAAAAGAACTTTCAATGACCGGCGGTTTTGAAGCATCCGTTCCGGGAACAGACCATGAGCTTCTCAATAATGCTGTTGTCTGGGCAGACTCTCTAAAAACAAGAGACGGAAAACCGCGCTATGAGATAATGACCGAGGATATGAAGAACAAATTCATTGAAAATCAAAAAGCGCTTATAAACGGCGATAATTGGAATTATGTAATAGGTGTTTCAAGTCCATGGATAATTTCGTACGATGTAATAGTGAAAAATGACACCGCATATATAACATATTTTCTGACCGACAGCACAAACGAGCGTTATTCCTTTTCCGAAACTGTCGCTTTTGAAAAGTCAAACGACAAGTACGTTGTCTCAAATGCAACCGAGCATCATCCAAGACCATGCGCTTTTTTGAAATTTATCAACGGTAATAAAATCACTTTTGATTTTGCGGAATATATTACCTACGACGACAAGGACAGAATGGCAGAGCTTAATCTGACCGAAAGCGATATGCCGGATGGATATTATATCTATAATCCCGAAGAGGATACCGAAGAATACTTATTAACCGACGATACCGTTTATAATATTATTGATTGGCAGCGAATGTTTGTGAAAGATGAGTCAAATATTAAATATACTACCACAAAGCTTGATGAATTTAAGCAATATATTCAATCTTATGATAATTCACAGCCGAAAATGCCGTTCTTCGTTGAACTCGACGGAGAGAATGTTATAAGTATTACCGAAGAGCCTAT
>CAKSJU010000122.1 GCA_934463455.1 uncultured Clostridia bacterium
CTGCCTTTGTATTCAGCACCATAAGTCCTCCGCCCGATGCTTTATTGTTTTCCTCCGCGGAAAATCCGCTCGTTAAAGCATCCTCAGCCTCAAGCCAGAGATAATCCGCCGCATCCGCTATTGCCGAAAATCCCGCAAAAGCCGCAAATACCGCAGCAACCGCAATAATCTTTTTTATTCCTTTCATCATCCTTTTACACCTCCCAAGTTAATTCCTCCTATTATCTTATCCTGAAATATTGCATACAAAACAAGCAGCGGCAAAACAGAATACAAAATGGCAAGCAGCTGGTAATCCTGTGTATATGTACTGCTCTTAAGCTTATATATCTGTACCGCAAGCACTGTTTTTGTCTCATCATTAATGAGTATGTACGGCCAGAAAAAGCTTCCGAAGGTTGCCATAAAGGTAAAGAGTCCCACAACAAGGAATATCGGCTGTCCCATGGGAATCATTATCCATTTGAATATTCCGAATTCACTGAGTCCGTCAATTTTTCCCGCTTCTATAATCTCATTCGGTATTCCCGCAAAATAATTTTTAAAAAGTATTATATTAAACGGAACAGCAGCACTCATCAGCCACACCGGCCAATAAGTGTTCAGCATACTGAAATGAAATATCGGAAAATCTTTAAATATCATATACAAAGGTACCGTGCTCATCGTTCCCGGCACAAGCATCAGCCAAAATACCACGGTATTGATAATCCGGGTTCCTGCCGGGCGTATTTTCGCCAAAACGTATCCTGCCATTCCCGAAATTATAATTGTAAAAAACACACTCACAAGCGACATATATGTTGTATTAAAGTAATAATTGTATATATGCAGCTTTTTCCAAACCTCTCCCAGCTTCGAAAGCTGAAAATGCTTCGGAAAAAGAGTTGCCGGTATCGCATATATTTCGTTAGCGTCTTTAAATCCCGCAAGGAGTATCCAAACTACCGGAAACAGACATATTCCCAATGCAAAAATCAAAAGTACCGCAAACATAGTCCAATACAAAATTCTGTATGTCGGCTTTCTCATTTCGCACACCGTAAGGGCGCCGCTCATATTTTCAAATCCTCTCATCTGCTTCCCTCCTTATCCGTTCATGTTTTCAACTTTTCTGTCAAGTATGTAATAGAAGCTTGTAAATACAACCAATATCAGGAACAGTATACAGCTCAGCGCCATTGCAATCTGTGGCTTGTAGTATACGAAAGCATACTTGTATATCTGAAGCCCCAGAGTCATAGACGCTCCGTTCGGTCCGCCGTCGGTCATCATCATCGGCTGCTCCATAACAGAGAATACGCCTATTATCTGTCTTACAAAAAACAACAGAACTATTCCCGAAATATGCGGAAACGCTACTATTTTAAGACGGCGGAAAAATCCGCACCCGTCAATTACCGCCGCTTCATACAATTCCCTGTTCACACCCTGAAGCGTCGCATAATAATACAGAACATTCGAGCCGGCTCCCGCCCACGTCATGCTTATAATTATGTACAATATCGTCTTGCCGCTGTCCTGAAGCCATACATACGGATCCAATCCTAAATTCGTAAGCACCATATTTAAAAGACCTCCGCTGCTCGGATGATATATAAAATACCAAAGCAGTGCCGCCGCCGATGCGGGAAGTACCGCGGGAAGATAAATTAAAAATCTCAGCGTTGCCCGCGCGTGGACCATCTCATTAAGCATAAGCGATAGTATTATAGGAAGAAAAAATCCTATGATCAAAGACCACCACACATACTTGCAAGTGTTTAAAAGAGTCTGCAAAAATGAACTGTTGCTTACTGCATTTCTGTAATTTTCAAAACCGATAAATTCCTGCGGTGTGTACCCTTTCATATCAAAAAATGATAAATATGCTCCCATAACCATAGGCCGCAGAATAAAAAAATACAGACACAGTATCGCCGGCAAAATCATCAGCCATCCGACTATATTCTTTTTTATAATCGGCATAAGTCCATTCCTTTTCTTTGAAGCTTTTGTAGCTGCCACCTTCATTTCAGTCGTTCCCTTCTCTGTTATCAATTATTAAAATAATCTTTTTGGAAATCCTCCGCTGCCTTTTTAAGAACTTCTCCGCAATCAGCATCCTTGTTATTTAGAATTTCCTGTATACATCTGTCAAGCGTTGCATAAAGCTCCTGTGCATTTTTAGGCTCTTCCGCACGGTATTCAACACCGCTTTTATCATTGTAAGACGCAACATGCAAAGGATTTATGTTACAGTATTTGTCTATCATTTCATTTGTATATTTTTCCGTATCCGACTTATCGTTCCATATTGATAAATCCTTAACTCCGATAAGCTCTCCGTCCGAAACCCTAAGCTTATAATCTTCCTCGATATTCGCTTTCTGTTCGTCTGTCAAATTCGGTGAATATCCGCCGAATGCCATCCATTTAAGACATGCACTTGCCTGATCATCGGTTGCATTTGCCGCTACAACTTCAACACCGCCGCCCATCAGAGTTACACGTCTTACGGGTCCTGCCGGGATTTTAAACATACCGATGTTATTAATATCCATTCCGTTTGTTTTAAGTGAAATTATAGAATCAGGATGAAGAATTGCCATTGCAGCCTGATTTGTACTTAAAACACGAATCACGCCGTTTGCATCAAGCAATGTTTCCGCAGGCATAACACCATCTTCCCATTTTAATTTTTTAAGATATTCAAGTGCCGCTTTGCACTCGGGCGAATTAAATGTTGCCTCCCATTTGCCGTTGCTCTCTTTCATAAACTCCGTGCCGTAGCTCCACGCCAGCGGCATAAACGTCCATCCGCCCACGTTGTTTGTCGTTGCCTGAACAAATCCCGCAATACCTGTTTTTTCTTTTATTATCTTCGCAAATTTCTCAACGTCATCAAAAGTATCCGGCACCATAGGACTTCCGTCGGCGTTCATAAGCCCGGCTTTTTCAAATAAGTCAAGATTTACAATCAAGCCCATTGTGTATACATTTTTCAGTGCGCCGTATATTTCTCCCTCATACGAAACCATATCAATCAAAGAATCGTTATACATATCATAATAGCCGTTATCCTTCAGAAGCTGAGTGATCGGTTTTGCATAGCCCATTTTTCCTATATTTTTTATTTCCGTCAAAAATGTGTTATACAAAGTCGGCAGCGTTCCGCCCTCGGCTTTCGGTGCAAACGAATCTATCGCAAACGTATATGGGTCTCCCTGCACGTCAATGTCGGGATTCATCTCCATAAATTTTGCTTTTTTCGCTTCCGCTAATTCATACCCCTCCGGAGAAGCATTCTTATCCGCCCAACCGTAAATTGTAATTTTTGTCTTTCCGTCAGCAGTTTTTGTGTTATCCGAATTTGAACCGCATCCGCCAAGCATTGTAAGTGCTGCTGCCCCGGCAACCGTCAAACTTACCGTCTTTTTTAATAGTGTTTTTCTTTTCATTTTTATCCGCCTTTCCGAAATTTATTATTTTTTGACTTTTCCTGTCTTAATATCATTATACCCCCCCCCCCCGAAAATAATTCAAGTAACACTTTTCCTGCAGGTAACACTTTTGATGATATTTAGGTAACACATTTGTTTTAATTAACTTTTTCTTGACATTAACTGTTTTTTATGGTATACTTTGATAAAATTAAATGTCAAAAAGGCGGTCGGAAAGCTATGAAATTATCAGGATTACAGCAAAAAATACATAATTTGCTAAACAAAAATACAGTTTTACTTATCACACTTTTGTTACCTGTAATAGTCGCAGTTATGCTGATTGTACTCGTTGTATTGTATAATTTCTACCTCGGCATACAAAATTCAAAATCGATGCACCTTAATTCACTTCAAAACTTTTCTATAAGCTGTGAATCAAATATATCAAGCTTTATTAAAAGCTGTAAGCACCTCGAAAGCGATTCCGACATCTCCGCCGCACTCTCCTCGCAGGAAAGCTTTTCCTCGGTAGATTGTTCATCAATAACTAAAAATCTTAAAGATTTTATCGATGCCAACGGTGCTATCTACTCAATAGCCATACTTAATAAAAATACCGACGAAATTTTATCTTCCGACGGTCTTTTTTCATGGGATCAATATTTTAACAAGATTTTAAATTTTGAAAACCGCACTCCCAACTATTGGAGGAATTTTCATATATATGACTCATCGCAATATAAGCTTCTTCCGCCTATACATTGCGCACATAACGGCAACGACGCTGTTGTTATACCTGTGTATTTCAGCTACAGCGGAAATACATACACAAATCAAATGCTGATAACCATAAATTTGAATACAACAATAAAAACTGCAATTCCGTTTTTTGATGTCTCCGACAACTCTGAAATATATATCTTAAACAAATACGACAGCAATTGCTTTGACATTATTAACAAGCTTGAAAAACAAACACTTTCGGATAACAATATATACAAAAACATTCTTAAAGGAAAAACCTCTTTTAACACCGTTAACAAAAACGGTTCCAAATCCATAGCCTTTGCGTACTCCTCTTCGTCCAAGCTGTTGGACTATACTTATTATGCAATAGTACCGTATAAAAATATAGCATTGTCACAGATGGGAAATATTCTGGTAATGCTGCTGCTGCTCATAATAACCATATTGCTTACATTAATTATAGCAAAATATATTATAAAACACTTTTTCACTCCGATAAAAAAGCTTGAAAGTGTGTTAGACGGGTATAAGCACAATACTGTCGGCAATTTAAATTTTTTGGATAATATTTCAAATACCGTAAATACCTTGGTGACGGATTTTAATAACCTGGAGAAAATTTTGCCGTACACGCAAAAGCAATATATTCTGGATTTCTTAAATGATTTTACGAATTCATCCGGCGAAAATCCGGAGATCGCAAACGAATTTAAGCTGCCGTTTGAAAAAAATAATTTCGAGATGTTAATTGTTCAGATAGAGCCGCTGCAAAAGCTGTTCAACGAATTTACGCAAATCGAATACGAGCGCATCTTATTAAGCTGCTCGCAGATTATACAAGATACTGTTTTGCATTTCATTGAAAACGCTTATTTCCTTACGCAGGAAAAAGAATCGCAATACATAATCATAAATACCGACGAAGATGATGTGAGCAGCGCAGTAAAACAAATCAAAGAAACAATAGCCGATATATTCACCCATGAATCCGATTATATAGAGCTTTATATCACCAACGGAAATCTGTACAGCGGTATGGACGGCTTGAAGCAATCTTACTCCGAAGCGGTATCGCATCTTTCTGATATGCCCATCATCCGCCCCGACATCATTGCGCTGACCTCAAATATAACAAAAACAAAGCTTTTCAGCAATAAGGACGAATTGAATTTTCTTAACATGCTCCTTTCAAATAATACAGATAAAGCGGTTGAATTTGTGTGCAATGTAACCGAAAAATTTAAAAATAACAATTATATACTTACCAACGCATATCAGAGTATACTCACTGTAATATTCAAAGCTATGTATATGAAAGGCATAC
>CAKSJU010000123.1 GCA_934463455.1 uncultured Clostridia bacterium
GAAATTAAATAGTTTTTATGTCGGTGAAATCATGTTTATTCATGATTTCACCGAAAATTTATGTAAATTTATACAATTTTTTAGAAAAACTCTTGATTTTTTACGAAAATTGATATAAAATATATATTATATTTGCAGTTGATTTAAAACTGCATTACAATATGAAGGAGAGGATTAATATGAAAAAATTTATGGCATTGGTTTTAGCCGGAGTTATGTGTGCGGGATTGAGCGCATGCGGAGAAAAAGAGACTTCGGGAGATAAGGTAAGTCTTGCGGCAAAGACAAGTACAATGAGTGCGGAGCTTACTGAAAAATATGCAAAACAATATGGTTTTGATGTTGTATATTATGAGGACTCGCCTACGATGTATCAGGCAGTTATGAACGGAACAAACAAGGCTTGTTTTGAAGACCGTTCGGTTATCGGCTGGGCTATTAAAGAAGAGGGATTGAAGCTTAAAACAGTAGGTGATATTGAAAATCCGGCTTCGTATGGCTTTGCTGTAAAGAAAGGCTCGAATGAGGATCTTTTGAAGATGTTTAACGCAGGTCTTAAGAATATTAAGGCAAACGGCGAATATGACAAAATTCTTGAAAAATACGGATACAGCGATAAAAAATATGCGGACAGCTCGGCTCAAAAGGTTGAGAGCGGCGTAACTCCGTCAAAGAAATACATAATCTATTCGGATAACGCATTTGCTCCGTTTGAATATCTCGATACCGCAACAAATCAATATACCGGTGTTGATATGGATATTCTTGCAGCTGTAGCAAAGGATCAGGGATTTGAGTATGAAGTTAAAAATGAAGGCTTTGACGCTTCTATGGGTGCTGTTCAATCAGGTCAGGCAGACGCTATGATTGCAGGTATGACAATAACAGACGAAAGAAAACAGACCTTTGATTTCTCCGACGGTTATTTTGAAGACGGTCAGATTATGGTTGTTGCTGCGGACAGCAATGTAACCGGAATTGAAGATTTGGCAAAATAAAACAAATCGTAAATAAGGGGCTGTCGAGGCTCGGCAGCCCCAAAAATATTTTTGTATTTGAGAGAGTGCTATGGATTTTATAAGAACAATTAATGAAGCTACCCCGCTCCTTATGCAGGGTATTAAACTCACAGTATTAATATCACTTTTATCTCTTATTATCGGTATGATTATCGGTTTTTTTTCGTGCATCATGGGCATGTCAAAAAATCTTGTTCTAAAGGCAATATCCGCAGTATATATATGGATTATCCGCGGAACACCTATGCTTGTTCAGGCATTTATTATTTATTTCGGTATGCCGCAGGTTGTACAAAAGCTTTTTAACCCCGATTTCAGAATTGAAGCGTTTACCGCAGGTGTAATAACATTGAGTCTTAATGCCGGTGCTTATTTGTCGGAAATTTTCAGAAGCGGTATAAATGCCGTTCCCAAAGGTCAAACAGAGGCTGCAAGAAGCCTTGGAATGGGAAAGGCTAAAACAATGATAAAGGTTGTGTTGCCGCAAGCGGTAAAAATTGCGATACCGTCAATGGTAAATCAATTTATTATTACTGTAAAAGATACGTCTATATTGTCGGTAATCGGTTTGGCAGACGTTGTAAATAAGGCAAAAGTATATGTAGGTAAATCCTATCAGTTTTTCGCGGCGTATATATTGGTTGCCGCATACTATCTGGTTGTTATTTCGATTTTGATGGTAATATCAAAATATTTGGAGAAGAAGTTGAATTATGAGCGTAAAAGTAGAAGTTAAAAACTTAATTAAGAGCTTCCATAAGCTTGAAGTATTAAAAGGTATTGACCTGACTGTTAACGAGGGCGAAGTTGTATGTATAATAGGACCGTCGGGAAGCGGTAAATCAACTTTGCTGAGATGTCTTAATTTGCTGGAAGTTCCTACAAGCGGAAAGGTGTCTGTTGAGGGAATTGATATAACCGATAAAAAAACGGATATAAATAAAGTCAGAGAAAATATAGGAATGGTTTTTCAAAACTTTAATCTGTTCCCGCATTTGACGGTGCTGCAAAATATTATGCTTGCACCTGTTGAGCTTAAAAAAATGTCAAAGCAGGAAGCGAAAAAAAATGCTTTGAATTTATTAAAAAGAGTAGGTCTTGAAGATAAAGCGGCATGTCATCCCGGACAGCTGTCGGGAGGACAGCAGCAGAGAGTGGCGATAGCGCGTGCTCTTGCCATGAATCCGAATATTATGCTTTTTGATGAGCCGACATCCGCGCTTGACCCCGAAATGGTCGGTGAAGTTCTGAATGTAATGAAAGAACTTGCCGCGCAGGGAATGACAATGATTGTTGTTACTCATGAAATGGGATTTGCGCGAGAGGTATCGGACAGAGTTGTTTTTATTGATGAAGGGATAATTATGGAAGAGGGAAAACCGGAAGATATTTTCTCAAATCCTCAAAATCCGAGAGCTATTGACTTTTTAAATAAAGTATTATAAATAAAACCGTCGGTATAACGCTTTTGCACCGACGGTTTTTATCTTGTATACCGATTATTATTTGTCTATAAACTTTTTTGCGTCAAATAAAATAATCGATTATTTACAAATACTTTCTTCTGTGGGTTTTGCTGTCATACTGTTGCTTAATGAATAATATTTCGCAGTATACAGAAGCAAATAAGTGCGGTTATTTCAAGCCACAAAAAAATGCGGGTAGCTTTAAGCAGTTTTCTCTCTCCGTTTTTTATGTAGTGAATATCTTCAATTACAATAAATAAGATAATTAAAGGGAAAGAAATAAAAAGAAAAGAATTGTAGCCGAAAGCTTCTTTAAAATTTCCTCTTGCGGCGGCAATAAGCATTCTTGTTATTCCGCAGCTCGGACAAAGTAAACCCGTAATCTTATAAAAAGGGCAGGGAACAGAAATACCAAAGGATGATGATATAAAATACAAAATGCCGATGATTAAGACAGGGCATATTTTTTTTATTTCTTTTAATAAACGAATTTTCATTGAATTCTCCATACAAACAAAAGGAGAGAATGTAAGATTTTACATTCTCTCCTTTTGTTTGATTTTACTCTGCAATTACTTTGTTGATAGAATCTTGCATTAATGCGTAAGATACTATTCCCAATCCAAAAATGGAAAGAACTAAGTATAAAATACCGCGTGAATTTTGCGGCATATCATGTTTTGACGCAATTGAGTCAAGCTTATCGCCCATTTTATACATCCAGTAAAATGCATATATTCCGCAGGAGATAATTGAAAATAAAAGCGCCATTCCGCCCGTTGTATCATTTGTATCGCCATTAAGAGCGTTAATTTCGTCATTCAGTTTAATAAACCAGTAAATGCCGTAAATACCGCAAGTAATGATCGTAAGAATAATTGCAACGGAAACTTTTCTTTTTTGGACCACACGAGCCCCCCCTTTTTATTATAGTATGTGTATATTATATAACATATGTCGAAATATGTCAAGTGTTGGTGACTATTTCGTTAATACTTTTAAATTTATACCCGCTGTTTAGTGCAAATTGAATAATATTTTCAAGTGCGTCCGCATTATCTTTTGAGACGGCATGGAGCAGAAGAATTGCTCCGTTGTGAAGATAAGGGGTTACTTGTTCAAAAGCATAAGAAGATCCTTTTTGTGCCGACGGATCCCAATCTCTGTAAGCAAAGCTCCAAAAAACAGTTTTATACCCCAATGTATTTGCGACGGCAAGCAGACGCTCGCTGTATTCACCCTCCGGGGGACGCATATATCTCATGGAAAATCCAAAATGAGATACGAATTGCTCGTTCAAAGAACATAATTCTTCTGCCATTTTTTTTGCGCTTGTAAGTTTGGGCAGATTGGGATGATGAACGGTGTGATTTCCCACAATATGTCCCTCGTCAACCATTCTTCCGACAAGCTCACCTTCTCTTTCCAAATACGGACCGGTTATGAAAAAAGCTGCCGGGACATTATATTTTTTTAAAACATCCAGAATTTGTGCGGTATATCCGTTTTCGTATCCCTCATCAAAGGTCAGATAAAGTGTTTTTTCTCTTTTGTCATCTATGTAAAAAGTGTTGTACTTTCTGAACATTTCGATAATTTTTCCCGGAATGTCCGGTTCAGAGTCTTTTATTTTTTTAAAGCCCCATCCGCTCGGCTTGTTATCATAATCGGTAAAATCGGCATCGGATATTTCTTCTGCTGTTATTAAAGGCTCGGGTGAGGGTGAAGCTGTAGGAGACGGAGAAGTGGGGATTTCGGCGTTTTGAGGCGATTGCGATATATCGGACATACATCCGGAGGAGAGCAAAACAGCAGCCGAAACACCGATAATAATTGTTAAATTATTTATTTTTTTTGTAACCATATTTTAATTATCCTTTCTGCTAAATTTGTTGATTTTTTTTGAAAAATGTAGTATAATGATATTTAGGAGGTAATTATGCTATGAACAATATAAGAACAAAGCGCAGACGAAGAAAAAAACAAAGAAAAGTAAAGCGGATTTTATTGTTATCATTGATTTGTGTATTGGCAGTTACCGCGGCAATTATTATCAGGCATACCGGAAAAAAGGACACCGGTATTTCCGATATCGAAATTGCCGAAAAAAATCCGGTCTTATATCCGGAAAAACCGGAACAAGAAGTAAAGCTCGATACTGCAATATTAAAAAAGGATAATGTAAAAACCTGCTATCTTACATTTGACGATGGTCCGACTTTATCGGTTACTCCGCGTATACTTGATACATTAAGACGTTATAACGTAAAAGCAACTTTTTTTATGGTAGGCACACTTATCGAAAATAACAAAAGTATGGCACGCAGAGTATATGATGAGGGACATTGTCTGGCAAATCATTCCTATGCACATAATTATTCTGATTTGTATGCCGATAAAGATACTTTTATGAATGAAATCAATAAAACTTTTGAATTAATTCGTGAAGTGATGGGAAAAGAAGATTGTCCGAAAATTTTTCGATTTCCGGGCGGCGGGTTCAATGCAGGGTCTTACGGTGCCGCAAAACAAGAATATAAGCTTGTTTTAAAAGAGAAAGGAATAAGATATTGTGACTGGAATGCACTAAACGGAGACGCTGAGGGGAAAAAGAGAACTGCGGAGGAGTTGGCAGAGCGTGTAAAGAAAACAACGAACGGGAAGGAAGATGTTGTAATACTTATGCACGATGCGGCAGCAAAATCAACTACGGCAGACGCACTTCCGTATGTTTTGGAATATTTAATTTCGGAGGGGTATAAATTTAAAACTCTTGATAAAGCTCCGATTGTATAAAAATGAATAAAAGCATATAAAAGGAGCTGTTTAAAAAGTCAACTGGCTTTTTAAACAGCTCCTTTTTTGAGTGGATAGGAAAAAAGCTTTGGAACGCTCAAACCAAACCCGACGG
>CAKSJU010000124.1 GCA_934463455.1 uncultured Clostridia bacterium
TGGGATTCGAACCCACGGACGGTTGCCCGTCAACTGATTTCGAGTCAGTCCCGTTATGACCACTTCGATACCGCTCCATAATAAATTATTGACCTTAGCATTTTCACAACAATAGTTATTATAACATAAATTTTTTAAAAAGTCAATTAATTTTTCATAAAAATATTATTTTTTTCAGAATTTTTTTAATTTGTAGGAAATTGCGTAAAACGCAATGACGGAAAATCAAAAATGCTACCTTATTCCTACGCCCGCAGGCGGAGCTTTTATCAAAAGCTTTTTTATTATCTGTATTTTTTCGTCTTTTAAAAACGAATTTTTACATTGACTTGAAATTTTACGTAATATATAATATAAGTAAAATAATATTTGGAGGAAAAAACATGAACACACCTAAATGGCTTGAAAACGCCGTATTTTATAATATTTATCCGCAATCTTTTTATGATTCCGACAATAACGGTATAGGAGATTTAAACGGTATCTGCGAAAAGCTTGATTATATTTGCGATATGGGTTATACTGCTCTGTGGCTTAATCCGTTTTATGAGTCTCCTTTTAACGATGCAGGTTACGATGTCACCGATTTTTACAAAGTTGCCCCGCGCTACGGCACTATTGATGACTTTAAAAATCTTTGCAGCACCGCTCACAAAAAAGGAATTAAAATATGTATTGATTTGGTTGCGGGGCATACTTCTATGGAATGTGAATGGTTCCAAAAATCCGCTTTGTCCGAAAAAAATGAATTTTCAAACCGATACATATGGACAGACAGCTGGATGAAAGGAGATTCCGTTCAATTTATCGGAGGATACGGACAGCGAAACGGACAATATATGAAGAATTTTTTCTATTGTCAGCCGGCTTTGAATTACGGCTTTGCAAACATTGACGACCCGTCGTGGCAGCTGCCGCCCGAACACCCCGATTGCGTTGCGACAAAAAAAGAGCTTCTTAATATAATGGATTATTGGATTGCAGCAGGTGCGGACGGTTTCCGCGTTGACATGGCTGCGTCCCTTATAAAAAATGACTATGACGGTTCGGGAATACGAAAATTTTGGAGCGAAATACGCAGTATATTTGATGAGAAATATCCCGAATGTGTCTTAATTTCCGAGTGGTCAAATCCTAAAGAAGCAATTCCGGCGGGATTTCATATCGATTTTTTAATTCATTGCGGTCTGCCATGCTACACAAAGCTTTTCAGAGCCGAAAAAGGGCGCAGTATAAATGATTTATATATAGGTAACAAGTTTCTTTGCAAAAGACGGAAACGGCAGCATAAACGATTTTTTGCCCGATTATCTGAATGAATATAATAAAACAAAAGGATTGGGATATATTTCAATTCCCACCGGTAATCATGATATTCAAAGAATAAGCTATCTGCGCGAAAAAGATGAGCTTGAATGCGTGTATGCCTTTATAATGACAATGCCCGGTATTCCGTTTGTATACTATGGCGATGAAATAGGCATGAAATATGTTGAAAATATTCCGTCAAAAGAGGGAGGCTACGAAAGGACCGGCTCGCGTACTCCGATGCAATGGACAAAAGGAAAAAATGCCGGATTTTCCTCGGCAGAAAAAGAAAAGCTTTATCTTCCCGTTGACGAAAACGGAGCAAATGTAAAGCAGCAGCAAACGGATGAAAACTCTTTACTGAATACAACCAAAAAGCTTATTGCACTCAGAAAATCAAACAAATCACTTTGTGCAAACGGAGAAATTGAATTTTTAAATACGAAATATAACGGTTATCCTCTTGTATACAAACGCTTTTCCGGCAGTGATGAATTTATCATCTGTATAAATCCTACGGATAAAGAGCAAACTTTTGAATATAATTTTGCTTCGTGTGAAATTAAAATGAAAAATAAAGATATTACTGTAACCGACAACGGTATTACTTTACCGCCGGTAAGTTATATCATAGTAAAAACAAACAAAAAATAAATTTTTTTTAAAAAATTTTAAAATAACTATTGCAGTTTATGAAAAAATATATTATAATATAATAGTTAGAAACGTTCGGCGATGAAGACCGAGCCCGTGCGATTGAAAACCGTGAACCTTGTCAGATGGGGAACCAAGCAGCAATAAGCGGATCTTTCGATGTGTTATGGATTTACTCGGTCGGAGCCGTTTTTTATTTATAACATTTAGCAGCAAATGTTACTTTGATCTAAAAAGTTGTTGGGGGTGTTTTACTGTGGCATATCAGGCTATTTACAGAAAATGGCGTCCGCTTGTTTTTGAAGATATAATAGGACAAACACATGTTACAGCTACTCTCAAAAATCAAATACAATCCGGCAAAATTGCACATGCTTATCTGTTTTGCGGCACAAGAGGCACCGGAAAGACCACTGCCGCAAAGATTTTTTCGCGCGCGGTAAACTGCCTGCACCCGCATGACGGCTCACCGTGCAATGAGTGTGAAATATGCAAGGGAATTTTGGACGGAAGTATTTTGGACGTTTCGGAAATAGACGCCGCTTCCAATAACGGTGTGGATAACATTCGCGAAATTCGCGAAGACGTAAACTATGTTGCAGCTCAGACAAAATACCGCGTTTATATCATAGATGAGGTGCATATGCTTTCCGCAGGAGCTTTTAATGCACTTTTAAAAACACTCGAAGAGCCTCCTGAGCATGTTATATTCATTCTTGCTACTACCGAAGCGCATAAAGTGCCGGAAACTATTTTGTCGCGGTGCCAGCGTTTTGACTTCAAAAGAATACGCCCGACAGACATAATAGTGAGAATGAAAGAAATTGCCGCAGGTGACGGACTTAACATTTCCGATGACGCTTACAGCTTGCTGGCACAGCTTGCCGACGGGTCAATGCGTGACGGTTTGAGCATACTTGAAAGATGCGTTTCCGAATGCGGAAATTCGCTGACCGCCGAGCAAATAAATGCTGCTCTCGGTCTTACGCCTATTCAGGCTGTATACGAAACAGCCGATGCTATAACCGACAATGATACAGGCAAAATATTGGAGTATGTCAACAAGTTATCGGAAGACGGAAAAGACCTTAATGTATTTATTGATGATTTAATGAAGCATTTTCGTAATTTGCTTGTATGCAAAACTACAACCACGCCGGAAAATCTGCTGGATGCGGATTTTGAAACGGTAGCAAGGCTAAAGTCGCAAGCAAAAAAGGTTTCCTTTGAAGAACTTTCGGCATATGTAACCATTCTGTCCGGAGCCAAAGCCGAGGCGAGAAAGGTTAAAAATCCGAGAATACTTTACGAAATTGCTTTAATAAAGCTTACACAACCCGAATTGTCATCTTCGCCGGACATGTTGCTCGCAAGAATAGAAAAGCTTGAAGAACAGATAAAAAACGGGGTTGTTGCAGTGACCGAAGAAAAAAAAGAGGCAAAGGAAAAGCCGGCGGAAGATCAACCCAAAGAAAAAAAAGAAGTTTCCGCAAGGCTTTATGTCCCTGTTGATAAAAACTCACTCACTCCAGATTCTCCGATTGTAATTGCGGCAAAGAAATGGGACAAAGCCACTCAGGCAATAGCAAAAAAATTGCCGTTTGTGGCAGGTGCTGTCATAAACAGAAAAATTACAATTGACGGCGAGGGAATTATTTTATTATTTAAAAAAGACGAGCTCATGCTGAAAAAAATAGCGTCTACGTATATAAAATCAATACAATCGGAATTTAAAAAAAATGTGGGACTGGATGTTATATTTAAAACCGCTTTTGAAAATGAACTTGAAGATTACATTATAGATTATTGGCAAATCACCGGCAGCAGTTCCGATTCATCGGAAAGCAGTTCGGATGAAATCTCAGATACAGCCGAACAAAATGATCCGCTCGATGATTTGACGCAAAATTTTTCGGAAATAATTGAAATGACGGATGAAAGTGATTTTAAAAATTACACTCACGAGCATTACGAGCAGGAAGCGATTGCCGATGATGAAGACGAAGAGGAAGAATTTTTGGAAGACGACGAAAAATAGTTTTACTATGGAAAAACAAGAAAACATTCGGTGATTGTCCGAATTAAATAAATTATGAAAAAAAGAAAGAGGTACAAAAAATGGGAAAATACAAAGGATTCCACGGAGCAGGAATGAACACTAATAAAAATATGAACAGTGTCATAAAACAAGCTCAAAAAATGCAGGAAGAAATGGAAAGAATACAAGGAGAGCTTGAAGATAAGACTGTTGAAGCCGCAGCAGGCGGAGGAGCTGTAGAAGTAACAGCTAACGGAAAAAAAGAAATTATATCAATAAAAATCAAACCCGAGGCTGTTGACCCGGAGGATGTTGAAACTCTTGAAGATTTGGTTATGGTTGCCGTCAACGAAGCAATCAAAAAGGCGGATGATATGATGACCGAGGGCATGAGTGAAGTAACCGGAGGTTTGAATATTCCGGGATTGTTCTGATAATAATTTGACGATTGTAAAGCAGGCGATGTACTTTTTACATCGCCTATTTGGATTTTTTTATTTACAATTAGCTATATTTTTATTTATATAAGGAGTTGACAAAACATGCACGCCGCACCTATAGAAGCTCTAATCGAGAGCTTTGAACAGCTTCCCGGGATAGGCAGAAAAAGCGCAGAGCGTATAGCTTTTTATGTACTTGATTCCATGTCGCCGGAACAGGCAAAAAAAATGGCAGCGAGTATTGTCGAGGCAAAAACAAAAATATCTTTTTGCCCGATATGCCAGAATTTTACCGATACATCGCCTTGCTCTATCTGTTCGTCTGTTAAACGAGATCGAACTGTAATATGTGTTGTGGAAAATCCGAAAGATGTTGCAGCTATAGAAAAAATAAAAGAATACAACGGTTTATATCATGTTCTGCACGGAGCACTTTCGCCGATGGACGGGATTTCTCCCGAGGATTTAAAAATTCAAGAGCTTTTAATGAGACTTTCTGACGGCGAGGTTAAAGAAGTTATTATGGCAACAAATCCAACCGTCAGCGGTACAGCAACAGCCGTCTATTTATCTAAGCTTATTCAGCCTCTTAATATTCGAGTAACAAGAATAGCTCACGGTATACCCGTCGGCGGCGACCTGGAATATGCGGATGAAATTACCTTGATAAAAGCAATTGAGGGTAGACGTGATATGTGAATTAGTTATGAAGCGATACATTCACTCACAGCTTGAAATATTCTTTACCGATAGATTACCGCAGTAACATAAAATAGCCGTTAAATCAAGGGTGAAATGAACGACCGCTTGCGAGACACCCTTGATATGCCGACAATTTATGCTATATTATAACTAAGGGCTGAAAGTCGAAATCCGGCTCTCAGCCCACAAAAACTACTTAGATTATATTATCATTTTGGAGTAAATTTTGAGGTTTACACAAAATG
>CAKSJU010000125.1 GCA_934463455.1 uncultured Clostridia bacterium
ATGCCGCCTTAATAAAATCAATAAAGTTATTGCCGTAATTGGTACAGCGTAACCGAATTGCCGCAATGCTCCGTCAGTTTTCATCAGCATATTGAAAATGGCATGAAAAGTAATAGTCACGCACAAAAGCCCGAACAGTCCGGCTGCTTTTAAAAATGACGATTTTCCCGATAGTTTAAGCCCGCAGCCAATCACAAATGCACAGGTTATGTGCATCGCCCCTACCGAAAAACCGCGTATAACAAGATGCAGAAGATTGTCCGTTCCGTTCTCAAGCAGATAGCATATATTTTCAAAGGTTGCAAAGCCTATGGCAATATTAAAAATCGCCTTGTCGGATTCCGCGTTATCTGCCTCAAAAACCGCAATATAAAAAAGAAGCGGTAAAAGCTTTACGGTCTCTTCTACAACCGGAGTTATTTCTATTACAGCCAAAGAAGTATCCGCACCATACAAAATTGTAAAAAACGTATTTAAGTATGCGGATATAATACAGCAAAGAAATCCCAGCACAATAAATAAGAAATTTTTTTTATTGTTGCTTTCCGAGCATATCGCCGCAATTAAAAACGGGGCGGCAAGACATATAAATATATTTTCTATATTGTACGACATTGCTTTTCCTCCTTATGCTGTGCGGCGGCTATTAAAATAAGCGATGGATTTAAAATAAAAGTATCTGCTAAAAAATACGGATTGAACAGTGTATTGTCCATATAAAAATAAGAAGAAATCCAGAGCAAATATTCCGCGGCATAAAAGGACAATACCGCACCGCAAAAATAAAATCGTCCCATTTGCTTTTTTCGCTTTGCAAAATACAGTCCCTTTGCTGCAAAAAATCCGCAGCTTGCTATTGCTGTACCCATTAATATATTTTCAAGATAACTGCCTCTTAAAAAGAAAAATATGCACATGATGAGTGAAAATCCGGGCGGAAGCCACGCATATAAATTTGCTCTGCTGTTCCGTTCCTCCTCGGGCATGTCCGAAAAAAGACGCATCGCAAGGAAAATGTAAGACGCTGTCCAGCTCAGCTCCGAAACACAGAATACCAATGGGGTTGAATTGAACAAAACAATATACAGTATCCAGTATGTAATTCCTATTCCGAAGCTTAAGTAAAATAAAGTGACAAACACCCATTTACGGCTTTTTCTTGTTATGGCAGAAAAACAGGAATACACTCCGCATATCAATACGCAGAAAAGCTGTATCAGATTATCCGTCAATTCCGTCATCATTTTTCTCCTTTTTGTTTTTTTGATTGATTTTGCTGCAAAGAATTGTTACCGATATACCAAGCAAAAATGCCAAAATTCCGACAACAACATAGCCTAATGAATATCCGTTTGTAAAAATACTTCCCGTATTCGGTATATTCATATGAGAAAATTCATTCGATTTTATGCTGTATGAAGTAAATATTGAAATAGCTGTGATTAGTGCAAGGCTTAACACATAGCCGGAGGTAATTATAAGCCTGTTTTTTCTGATATTGCGCTTTTTCTTTAATTCATAAGTGCGTTTTTTTAAAAGCTCCATTCTTTCATTCGTTGAAAGCATTTTTAATACCCTCTTTTTCCAGTAAAGATTTAATATTTTTTTTGCCGAGTTGCAAAAGCTTATCTATCTGCTTCACAGTTTTCTTTAAAACCGAAGCCGCTTCCTTATAACTCATATTCTCAATGTATACAAGATACATTGCCTCCTTTTGCGATCGGTTTAACTTATCCATACATTGATACAATCTTTCATTTCTTTCTTTAATATGGATAATGTCCTCAAAGGTATGCTCTATGCAAAAATCTATTTCTTTTTCGCTTAAAATAATATGTCTTTTTCTTTTCCGTAAAAACATCAGTGCATAATTCCGCGCCGCTTTATATATGTAGCTGTTAAAATTTTTACTTATGTTAGGACGCCTGTCTACAAGATACGCAAATACATCGATTAATAAGTCCTCCGCATCATGAAGATTGTCCACATATCCGTTTATATAAAGCGTCAGCTTGTCACCGTACAGCTCCATAAGCTTTTCGAGCGATTGCGAATTGCCCGCGAGATATTCTTCGTAAAGCATATCCGTATTCATTGCGTAAATTCTCCTTATCGGTTTATACAATTAGATAGGTTTATACAATTTCGTTAGTCCTCAATCGGAAAATGAATGTTTATAAATATTGTATCATAAAAAATAATATCTGTCATCAGTCAAAAGAATGATTTTAAGAATTTTGTTAATGTTTACAAGTTTTATATAGGATATTTAGCCAATTATTTTGTGATTTGCTTGCAATGGTATTAGGATGAAATAACAAAATCCATAGCGGACGATGTCTATCCCTCAATCAATTTACCGGAATATATGTAAATCCGTAGGGGACGGTGTCCGCATCGTCCCGAAAAAAATCACATTATGATGCTGCATAATGAAAAAAACGTATTGTGCGGCGATTTCGAATGATTTATCTGAATATCTGCCAAAAAGAGCTTATATATTGTTTTATTATATATGCAAAACGTATGATTTTTATGCCTCTGCATTATATACAAATTTACCGAAATAAAATTAGGCATAACGAACAAATAAAACTTTTAAAACAATAAAAAGATTGAAATTTTTCTGCTGTAAGGTTATAATTAAACTGTAGTGAATGTGTAATGTGAGCACGGAAAATCAACTTAAAGATGCAAGGGGCAAAAGCATCTGTTAATATCTGACGTATCTCGATAAAGGGCTGGATAAAGGTATTCCTCTCACATATGATTAATTTAAAATTAGAAAGGAGTTTTTTATATTATGAAGAAATTTTTATTATTAGGTGCGTGCGTTGCATCTATCGCTGTTTCTTCTTCAGCTTTTGCGGCAGTTAACTATGGCGAAGAAGCCGGTCTTACAATATCGGTTAATGAAGCGGAAAATGCTGTAAGTGTTACTGAAGGCTTACCGACCGAAGGTCAAGCAACTGTACTTGTAGTAAAGGGAAATAATCCTGCAACAATTGCACAAGGTGACATCCTGTTTATCGATCAGGACGCTGCGGGAACAGCAACATTTGCAAAGGATATGGGATTATTGCTTAAAGCAGAGGACGGAAGTGCTCTTGAGAAATTGCCGGCAGGTACATATACCGTAAAGGTTGGCGGTGATAAGGTTACTGCTATCGCTGTTAAGACATTTACTGTGTCTGATAGTGCAGCAGGAGATGACTATGTTGCTCTTACAGGAATATATGGTGATGTGAATGGTGATGGTTCAATTAATGCAACTGATTCTACATCGTTGTTAAATGCACTTGTTGCAGGCGGAAGTAATCAACCTGGTAAATGTGCGTATGTTTTAGGCACAAAATTAGCAATCAAGGATTCTGATGCAATTCTTGTTTGGGGAGATTATGACGGTAATAAAACTGTTAACACAACAGACTCAACATCATTGTTAAACGCGCTTGTTGCTAGTGGTGCAACAAAGTCAGGAAATTCAGCATACAGCTTTGGGGATAACTTTGCTGATTTGAATGTACAAGTTAAAGTTGTGACTGAATAAAAACAATTATTAAATTTAGGAGGAATAATTATGAATATTAAAAAAATATTTGCAGCATTACTTGCAACAACTTTATTAAGTTCTGCATTTGTTGCATATGCTCATGATTTTGATACAAGAAATCCTGTAATTACTTATACAATTGGTGATAAACTTACAAGTCAAGAAGATTTAACAGCAAAGTCAGATATGCTTGCTTATAATGAAAATTTTGACTATTATCCGGTATCAATTAATGTAACTGATTTAGGAAGATTGTATTTAGCTAAAGGTACAGATTATCAAGTAATTAATAATATTACATTTACGCTCAAAACAACAGACTTTGCACTTACAGACGAAGATGGTTTTGAGATGTATACAGCAGGTGTAACACCATCTGTAGGTGGTACATGGAGTATGGCTAATGACAATGTTAATGTTGGATATTTTAATATGTTCTGGGAAGCTCCGAAATCAAAAGTAGCAGCATTAGCAAGTATTAATATGTATCCTGGAACAGCAAAATCTGATATTGCAAATGCAGAATTAGATTTTGAAGTTGTATTGGCTTTGCCGGCAGGAAAAACTCTTTCATTAGCAAACAGTGATTTGTCTGCAGTTATAAACTATTACGACAAAACAACCGGAGATACAAAATCTCCCGCAAATATAACAATAACAAATGATACTCTTACATTTGGTAAAACAACACCTCCTACACCTGTAGAAAATCCTTGGGCATTCACAGTAACAACTGATGCTAATGCTAAAAAGACCAATGGTTATATTTGGGACGTTACAGGAACAAAGGGTGACGGAGATTTGACATCGTTTGTTGCAACATTTACAAATGAGGATGAAACTGCTACCGGTGAGGATAAAACATTAATTAAAACCATCGACGGTGCAGATTTGGCAGCTCTTTCAAATTGGAATACAGCTCCTGCATTTGCAATCGGTTTGAAGACTGATAAAGCCGTAACAGCTGACTTCACAGCAACATCCACAAAAGACGGCAAGACAATTAATGCAACAATCGCAAGATAATCAAAATATAATTTGAGAAAGGTGGATAATAAGATGAAAATATACGAAAAACCATCAGTAGATGTAAAAACATTTGACGTTCAAGACGTAATCAATGCAAGCGGTATTGATAATTACGGCGTAGTGAGCGATTCAAATACAGCTTTTGACGCTATTGAAAGCGGCGTAACAAAAAGTGGAGTAGTGTTCCAGTGGTAAAAGTCAATCGAAACGAATGACATATATAAAAAATTGCGGCAAAAATTTGCCGCAATTTTTTTGTATAGGACGGTGCCCGCATCGTCCCGTTTCGCAATATTATTAAGTTGTTATAATTTCCAAACATTCAGAAGTCGCAAATGTGACCTTTTGCGAAAGAGTAAGAGCAGCGGCAAAAAAGCGCCGTAGGCGCAACTCGCAAAGGGGTGGTAGTGAACTAAAGGCGTTACGAATGCGCTTGCAAATGAATAGCCGACGTGAACGTGACCCTTTGCGAATAAGGAGGAACAGTGCAGCAGGTGACTGATTTTTTTAATTTGTAGGAAATTGCGTAAAACGCAATGACGGAAAATCAAAAATGCTACCTTATTCCTACGCCCGCAGGCGGAGCTTTTATCAAAAGCTTTTTTATAAAATAAAAAAATCGGAACAAGCGTAACTTGTTCCGACGTGGTGCGAGGGTTCTTATAGGATTTAACGAAAAACGCAGTAAAATCAAGGGTTTCAGACAGTCGATAAACGGTATTAACCTAAAAATTAAATATTTTTCT
>CAKSJU010000126.1 GCA_934463455.1 uncultured Clostridia bacterium
TTATTGACTTAACCGTATCATCATTATTATATTCAACATCATAGAAAGACGGAACATATACTCCGTCAATGTCGGCAACCGCTTCGAGAAAATCTTTCTTGTTCTTTTTCCCGCTTTTTTTCCATGCTGCATAAACATCGGTAACTTCGTTTATAACCTCTTCACCTTCGCCAAGCATAAAAAAATCAATAAAATCGGCAATCGGTTCAGCGTTATATGCACACGGTCCGCCCGCGCATATAATCGGACAGCTTTCATCTCTTTCGGATGAATAAAGTGGAATTTGCGCAAGATTCAGCATATTTACAACATTGCTGTAGCACAACTCATATTGAAGTGTAAAACCTAAAATATCAAAATTTGTTACTTCGTCCCCCGTCTCCAACGCAAAAAGACGCCTGCCGGCGGCACGCATCTGCTGTTCCATATCGTCCCAAGGTGCAAAAACACGTTCACAATATGTATCGCTTCGCAAATTTAAAATATGATATAATATTTTTATTCCCAAATGCGACATTGCAATTTCATATATATCCGGAAAACAAAATCCAAATCGGATTAAAACATCTTTCGGATTTTTTACGCACTGATTGATTTCGCCGCCGGTATACCTGGTCGGCTTTTGTACTTTCATCAAAATTTTGTCTTTTTCGGTAATAGGCATATTTTTCTCCGTTACTGTTGTAATTTAGTTAATTGTAAAATGTGAATTTTACAATTAGCTATGTTGTAATTAAATTTGAGACAGAAGGAGCTGTATCAAATGAATTTCATTTTGACGCAGCTCCTTAATGGCTTTACGGTGCAACAACATCTACTGTTCCGCCGTTTTTGTTTTCCTCATCTGCCGCATCTGTTTTCTTGTCTTTTTTTAACTTTGAGAATGCTCCCGAGATTGCTCCGTTTACCTTATCCAGCATATCGGGAACAAGATCTACAATTTTGTCTACGGAAGATGTGCTCTGCGAAACCGGCAAAAGTCTTACATTGCCGTTCCCTACAACTAAAAATGCAACAGGCTTAACCTTTGCGCCTCCGCCGCATCCACCGCCGAAAAGTGCATTTTGCGCATTCTGAGTTATAGTTCCGCTTTTCGGAGCAAACTCACTTCCTCCCGCACCAAAGCCAAAGCTTACGGTTGAAACCGGTATAATTACCGTTCCGTCCGGAGCTGTTACTGCCTCGCCGACAATAGTATTTACGTCTACCATCGATTTAATGTTAGACATAGCTGTGTCCATAAGTCCTTCAATAGGATGTTCTGCCATAAAAATTACTCCCTTTCTTTTGTGTTTTTATTGCCTTACACTCTCTTTTCAATAAGGAGCTGAAAGCCCCTTATTTCAACATTTTCAGCCTGGATTGTATCCCACGGTCACCGCCCTCAAAGGCAGGAGACATCATAATTTATTTATATTTTTTAATTTTCTTTATAAGCTTTAATACTTTTACAATCATAATTGTAATATGCACGTTTTTCAATTTTAATATGCAGCGAAATTCGATTCTGTGACATACTTTATTAAAATCGGGATTTATATTTATATTGCACGATTCAACCTTTGAGTAATTATGAACAAAACCAAGAATATCATAAATCGCACCGTATAAAAGACCGTTTGCCATTCCGGTTTCCATAGGGTCGTCCAATCCATATTCAATATTCAAATCGATTTTATTTATAATAATAAGTTTTTTTGTACAATATTCGAGAATATCTTTAATATCCCCTTTAATTTTGCAGAAAAGCTTCAAAAAATCTCCTATTTTAATTTTATATTCGGATAATGATTTTTCTTTTTTTACCGATTCGTCCTTTTTCTCCTCTTTATTCCCTTTCTTTTTTTTCGGTTTCGTGATACATTTTTTTATAAATAAATATTTTATCCATACCTCAAATTCGCCGGTTAAATCACTTTTTTTAGCGTATATTTCCAATTTGATACAAGTAAAGAGAAAAATCAAAATCAATGCGACACATGCGGAAATTATAATCCAAGCAATATTCAATTATCAATCCCGCCTTTCTCTTATGTCTTAGGAATTTTCACCGGAGTTTTCTTCCTCCGGCAGTAGTTCAATTTGTTCATATTCCGCACCGAGCAAGCTTTTATCAATAACCGGCAAATCTTTCGGCGTATTTAAACCGAAACATCTCAAAAAATTTTGTGTGGTTCTGTACAAAATAGGTCTGCCGGGAGCGTCCAGTCTTCCGCATTCTTCTATTAATCCTCTTTCGGAAAGCCTGTTCACAGCACCGTCACTGTTTACACCTCTTATATATTCTACCTGTCCTCTTGTGATGGGCTGCTTATATGCAATTATTGCCAATGCCTCCATTGCGGCATTCGAGAGCACTTGTCTGCGCTGTTCTCCTAAAATTTCCTGTATGTAAATATAGTATTCCGGTCTTGAACAAATCTGATAACCGTCATCTATCTCTATTATCTGAACGCCTCTTAATTCGGAATCGTATTGATATTTTAAAAGCTTCACCGCTTCTTTTATTGCTTCAATATCTGTTTCAAGCACCGCTGCAAGCTTCGCAGCTTTTACCGGCTCTCCGGCTGCAAACAATATCCCTTCTATCGCGCATGTTATTTTTACGTTTTCGGGTTTATCCAATTATTCAGTCACTTCCTTTTGCTGCGGAAATTATGAAATCCTTTTTTTCGGGATCATAATCCGCTGTTATTTTATTCAGCTTTATCATTTCCAATATTGCCAAAAAAGTTGCAATCATTTCCGGTTTTGAATCTGTTTTTTTAAAAATAGACCGAAAATTCACCCTTTTGGACTTGTCCAGTATTTTGCAAACCTTCTCAACCATATCATCAACAGAAACTTTCTCACGACCGACAATTCCGGAAAATGCCTTTTTGGGCGGTTTTTCCTTTCGTCTTCTCCGCTCCATAATAGCGGCGAACGCATCAATTAAATCTGTGATTTCGTGGTGTCTGTCATATTCGGGAAGAGGAAAATTTATTTTTTCCGGCTCCTTGAATATCATATATCTTGACCAAAACTCATTTTTTCTGAGTTCTTTTGATGCTTCCTTATATTTTTGATATTCCAAAAGTCTTGCGGCGAGGTCCTCACGCGGGTCTTCTTCCTCTTCATCCTCCGGTTTCGGAAGAAGCATTTTTGATTTTATATATAACAGCTGAGCTGCCATAACCATAAATTCACTTTCATTTTCAAGCTTTGATTCTTCAATGCCCTCTATAGCTTCAAGATACTGTTTTGTTATTTCGGCAATAGGTATATCGTATATATCTATTTTGTTTTTGGTGATAAGATGCAAAAGCAAATCAAGAGGTCCTTCAAAAGCGTCAAGCTTGTAAAGCATTGTTTCCATATCGCACCGCTTTCTTTATGCCGCCACAGCGGAAGCAAGCCGCCAAATAACATTCCACAAAGCCCCCACTCCGGTTCCGATTATTGCATCAAATGCACCGGTAAGCGAAAGAATCATAATCAGTATAATAGCATATCTCTCATATTCAAGCATTCTGTAATATGTTCTGTTAGGTAAAAACATCCCCAAAATTTTAGCTCCGTCAAGAGGCGGTATAGGTATCAGATTAAATACCATAAAGCTCAAATTCATCCTGACAAATATTGATAAAACCATTCCGATTATACTTTGAACATTTTCATTATGAAAAATTTTCAAAAGCAGTATTCCCAAAACAGCGGAAACAAATGCCATAATCAGATTTGCCAACGGTCCTGCCAGTGCAACCAATGCCATTCCTTTTTTTCGGTCCTTGTAATACATAGGATTTACCGAAACCGGTTTTGCCCATCCGAAGCCCGTCAAGAGCATTAAAACCGCACCCACAGGGTCAAGGTGCTTTAAAGGATTTAAAGACAGTCTTCCCTCCGCTTTCGGTGTGGGGTCCCCCAATTTTGCAGAAACCCATCCGTGAGCAAATTCATGACCTGTCAAAGATATTAAAACAGTCGGTAAAATTATAAATATTCTGCTTAACAATATATAAAATCTGTTTATTAAAAAACCCATAGTAAATTCCTTTCAATTCTTAAATTCTCCCATGCTATATTATACCTCTTTTTTTATATAAAGTAAAGCATTTTCTTTTATTTTTATTTACTTTTACTCAAAATTTCTATAATTTCGCTTTCTGTCATCATCTGTGTAATTCTTCCTTTTTTATTTATAAATACGGCAATATAGTAAAAACGCTCGGCAAATTCGGAAATAACTTTTTTTAAGTCCGCATTTTCATCAACAGCCACCAATTTAACTTTTTTATTCAAGCTTTTGTTTTCCTTACTGTAAATAAGTTCGCGCAAAAAATCAATATTGTATTTTTCTTTTGACATTGCAATATTGCAAATTAAAAATATGCAAATAAAACAAACGGAATAATTAAATGATTTTATGACCGACATGTAAATCCCGACAAATCCAAGCATGCAAACAACAGCTATGCTTATTATTTTCATTATTTTATCGGCTTTTTTATATCCGACGTTATGAGCTATTATTTTTTTTGCTATTATACCGCCGTCCAAAGGTACTATCGGCAGCATATTAAAAACAAAAAGCACAATATTTTGAATGTAAAAATCATAGCTGTAAGGGATTTTATCAAAAAAGAAGAGTGAAGCAAGTGCCATGCAGATATTTGACAGCGGACCCGCCGCATAAAGAATTACTTCATCAAAAAAAGAATAAATCATTTTATTTTTTAATTTTAAATTTATTCCGAACGGATATATCGCAATTCTTGCAGGCTTAAGACCGATAAAAAGTGCCGCCGCAAGGTGTGACAATTCATGCACAAGCATAATAAAGTAAGCAATTGCCATACTTTCAAGCTGTCTTGTAAAAAAACAAATTACAAATAAAATAATTGTTGTCATATGAATATATAAATATTTTGAAATTCTAACCATAATTTGCCTCCGCTAACAGTATATTAGCAGACATTGCGAAAAATGAAAATTTTTGAATTTCACCGTAAGGTTTGTTTAATATTATTCGCTTTTGTTGCTTCGTTTGGCTTTGTTAATATTTTATTTCTGTATAGGAAATTGCGTTTTTTGAAAAAGTATGATATAATAGAAAACAAGTCAAAAAAGGCATAACAAAAAGAGGT
>CAKSJU010000127.1 GCA_934463455.1 uncultured Clostridia bacterium
TCGGCAAGTGTCAGTTCATCACTTCCCGGAGATACAATTCCGTAGCCTTTTTCTTTTACTTCATGCAATGCGAAAGAAACTTTATCATACTCTGTTTTCACTTCCGACAAATTCTTTATCAATTCAATAAGGTCTTCTTTGTCATCTATTTCAAAGCCTGACTCTTCTCCGAGTATTCTGTAGAACAGCCCCTCCGGCGCGGAAAGCGTCAGATTTACATTTCCGCAGCCTAAATCCATACCCTCAATCCGGCAGCTTTCAATATTTTCGCATTGGCACAGCGAATTTGCAAATTCACGTGCCTGTCTGATTTTTTGCACTCCCTCTATATTTTCCACAACCGATTTATATATTTCTTTATCAAGCCAATGTTCCGTACCGAGACTCTCTATCCAGGACGGCATGCGTATATTAATTTCGCGGAGCGGGAACTCAAACAGCACCGTTTCTATAATATGGTTTATATCATCCGACGTAAGCTGTTCGCAGTTTACTGCCGCAACCGGAACTTTATATTCATTCTCCAGTTCACAGCGCAGCTTCTGCGTTTTTTCCGAGTTCGGAGACGTGGAATTTAAAAGAACAATAAAGGGCTTGTTTATCGCTTTAAGCTCATTTACAACCCTCTTTTCCGCTGCGACATAGTTTTCTCTTTCTATTTCGGTTATACTTCCGTCGGTGGTGACCACAAGTCCGATTGTGGAATGTTCGTTTATGACTTTTTTTGTGCCTATTTCCGCCGCTTCATAAAACGGAATTGCATCCTCCGACCACGGCGTTTTTACCATTCTCGGTGAATCTTCTTCAATATATCCCAGCGACCCGTCAACTATATATCCTACACAGTCTATCATTCGTACTTTCAGATTTGCATTGTCTCCGAGTGAAACGGAAACCGCTTCGTTTGGGATAAACTTCGGCTCGGTTGTCATTATTGTCCTGCCGGCAGCCGATTGAGGCAGCTCGTCTTTTGCACGCTCGGCACTGTATATATCCCCTATATTCGGTATCACCAATAAGTCCATGAATTTTTTTATAAATGTCGATTTTCCGGTCCGCACCGGTCCGACAACTCCTATGTACACATCTCCGCCGGAACGTTCCGCGATATCCCGGTATATACTATATTTTTCCATATATGTTCCTCCTTGATTCAGTATCCGGAGAAGATGTAAAATGTGCGGCATTGCAGCATTAATACATCTCCTATCAGTACAGGTTTGTATATTTATATTATTTGAATAAAAAAAATATTACTTTTTTTACCGTTATACTGTTTAAACACTTGACACAAACGTTAAAATAATATAAAATATAATAGAATAAATATGTAAGAGGTGCGAATTAAATTGTTTGATAAGCTTGAAGCATTGGAAGAAAAATATCTTGTTTTGGAGAAAAAAATCAGCGACCCGGAGGTAATAGCGGATCAGGAATCCTGGCGGAAATATTGCAAAGAAAGCTCGGACTTGGCTCCTATAATAGAAAAATATCACGAATACAAAAAAGCAAAGGACACAATTGCCGACGATAAGGAAATGCTTGCCGAGGGTCAGGATAAGGATATGGAGGAATTAATCCGCGCCGAAATGAGTGAGGCGGAAGAAAAAGTGGAAGAGTGTGCAAAGGAACTTAAGATTTTGCTCTTGCCGAAGGACCCTAACGACGATAAAAACGTAATTATGGAAATCCGCGGCGGTACGGGCGGCGATGAAGCAGCACTTTTCGCAGCAGACCTGATGCGTATGTATTCTATGTATGCCGAAACTCAGCACTGGAAAATAGATATTTTGTCGTCCAATCCGACCGATATAGGCGGTTACAAGGAAGTATGCTTCTCGATAGAGGGGCACGGCGCATATTCAAAGCTTAAATTTGAAAGCGGCGTCCACAGAGTTCAGCGTGTCCCCGCAACCGAATCGGGCGGAAGAATACACACTTCTGCCGTAACCGTAGCGGTTTTGCCTGAGGTTGAAGAAGTGGAAGTGGATATAAATCCCAATGATTTGAGAATTGATGTTTTCCGTGCGGGCGGTCCCGGCGGTCAGTGCGTTAATACTACCGACTCTGCTGTTCGCATAACACATTTGCCGACAGGAATTGTCGTATCTTGTCAGGACGAAAAATCGCAGTTCAAGAACAAGGATAAGGCAATGAAAATTCTGCGTTCGAGAATATATGAGGTTATGGAGGAACAACGCCACAAGGAAATTGCCGACGAAAGAAAATCACAAGTCGGCTCGGGAGACAGAAGCGAAAGAATACGTACGTATAACTTCCCTCAGGGACGAGTTACCGACCATCGTATAAATCTGACACTCTATAAGCTGGAACAAGTTTTAAACGGTGCTCTCGATGAGCTCATCGACGCACTTATAACTGCTGACCAAAGCGCAAAACTCGCGGATATGGGCGAATAATTTTAAAAATATATTTTCCGACAAATCTTTGATTTTATTTTATTTTGTAGAATTTGTATACTAAAATACAGTAAAAAGCAGGCAAAATAATCAATGTGACAAAGTGTAATTTTTTTTGAAAAAAGTATGGAAAAACAGTACCGAATTGTGATATACTATAGTAAAAACACACAAATTGATACAAAAGTTAAAAGGCGTGGGAAATATGAACAAATTGCACAAAAATCTTCTTCTTGGTGTTATAGTTACCGCGGCCTCACTTACGGGATACTTTATTCAATCTCGTGAAATGCAAGGCTATGTTGTTGAAACTGAGACAAACGCAAGCGACATTTATACTTCAAAACCTCCGGAAATTGTTGATGACAGCTCAGCTCCGGAACGCGAGGACGGATTAATAAATATCAATACGGCTTCGCTTTCTCAGCTTCAGCGTCTTAAAGGTATCGGCCCCGAAAAGGCGGAAAGTATTATCCGTTTTAGGGAAGAAAATGGAAATTTTGAAGTAATTGAAGATATTATGAAGGTAAGCGGTATCGGAAGAAAAACTTTTGACAATATCAAAAATTTTATTACGGTTTCTTAAAAAAGATATATCATTTTGTGACAGAGGGGGATATAAAAATTGAAAATACTTGTTGTTGACGATGAAAAGCTGCTTGTGAAAGGTCTTAAGTACAATCTTGAACAAGAGGGTTATCAGGTTGTTGCCGCCTTTGACGGCGAAGAAGCGGTCAGACTTGCTCACGACGAGAGCATTAATATGATTTTGCTGGATTTAATGCTTCCGAAAATCGACGGTCTTACCGCATGCAGAAAAATACGTGAATTTTCGAATGTACCTATTATTATGCTGACCGCGCGCAGCGAGGATATAGATAAAATACTCGGTCTTGAGTACGGCGCGGACGATTATATTACAAAGCCTTTTAATGTGCGCGAAGTAATGTCAAGAATAAAAGCAATTTTAAGACGTGTTAACCCTGCTCCGAAGGATAATCAAAGCATGCTGATTTCCGGAGATATTACCCTCGACTATAATTTCCGCCGCGCAACCGTGAAAGATAAAACGGTTGAGCTTACCGGCAAGGAATTTGACCTCCTCGAATTGTTTTTGAAAAATCCCGGTAAGGTTTATACAAGAGAAAACCTTTTGGATATAGCCTGGGGTTTTGAATATCTCGGCGATGTGCGTACGGTTGACGTGCATATCAGGCGGCTTCGTGAAAAAATTGAAGATAACTCCGCCGACCCGCAATATATAAAAACTAAATGGGGTGTTGGTTATTACTACAAAAAGGACTGAGCGTCATCTTTCCATGCGATGGAGCATGATGCTTACATATATCCCGGTCATACTTATCACTTTGATTCTTATGACGATATATGTATCCGGTGTGCTTACGAAAAATCTTTACGAAAACGAACGAGTGGACTTATTCGCAAAAGCAAATATAATATCGGAATTGAGTTCTCCCGGCTCTGCGCCTGCGTATGATGAAGATTCCATGAAAAATATAAATCAAATTTTATCCGGCTCGGGTATAAGATGTATAACTGTTAATACTGCATGCAGCGTTATCAACGATACAGGTACGGACACCAATCTGACCGGAAAAATATTTATGCGCGATATATTGAAAACAGCCTTTGACGGTGAACAGGATTATTCGGTAACTCAAAATGAACAGGGTGTAAATCTTCTTGCCGTTGCCGTTCCGATAAAAAGCTCCGGTAAGATAATCGGTGCGGTATATCTTTTTGAAACGATAGAAAATATAGATAAAATGATAGGCTCGGTTAAAATGAGCCTGTCGGTTTTTTCCGTTCTGATAAGTATACTTGTCGGCATGCTCAGTTTCGGAATGTCATATATCATAACATCTCCGATTGAAGATGTTACAAAAGCGGCGAATGCGATTTCAAAGGGCGACTTTTCGCAGAAGCTGACAGTAAAGGGTTACTATGAGCTTGCACAAATGGCAAAAACCATAAATTTCATGAGTACCGAGCTTGAACATATAAACGACAACAGACGAAAGTTTGTATCGGACGCGTCGCATGAGCTTAAAACTCCGCTTGCGACAATAAAGCTTATATGCGACAGTATTGTTTCGACCGAAAATCCCGACCCGGAAATGACACGTGAATTTTTGGGAGATTTAAGCGACGAAGTAGACAGACTGACAAGAATTGTTGAACGCTTGCTCACTCTCACTAAGCTGGACTCCGGTACAAATGCACCAAAATTCACTCCGGTGGATTTTACGGTTATGCTCAATGCAATAATAAAAAAG
The DNA here is from genome assembly GCA_934463455.1 of uncultured Clostridia bacterium. Lineage (GTDB taxonomy): Bacteria > Bacillota > Clostridia > UBA1381 > UBA1381 > CAKSQL01. The sequence continues at coordinate 4,718 of CAKSJU010000127.1, forward strand.
CTTACTCCGATTGCGGCAAGCAGAAATATTGTTCTCTACAGCGATTGGGGCGATACCTCTCCGGAGCCTGTAAACCTTGATTACGATAAAATCTGGGAGGCAATTTACAATATTGCCGATAATGCAATAAAATATTCGCCGGAGGGCGGATTTGTAAAAATCAGCCTGTCGATTGAGGATAACAAAATAATCGTAAAGGTTGCCGATAACGGTCCCGGTATTCCCGAAGCCGAAAAAGATAAAATATTTGAAAGATTTTATCGTTTGGACGATTCCCGTGCCCGCGATACCGGAGGAACAGGTCTCGGACTTGCGATTGCAAAAGAATCGGTGCTTCTTCACAACGGCGAAATAACCGTTGACAGCGTTGAAGGAATGGGCAGTACATTTTCAATAATT
>CAKSJU010000128.1 GCA_934463455.1 uncultured Clostridia bacterium
AAGAATCGGTGCTTCTTCACAACGGCGAAATAACCGTTGACAGCGTTGAAGGAATGGGCAGTACATTTTCAATAATTCTGCCGTACAATAGGGCGGATGTACAGTAAGCAATGGGAATGTAAAAAAGTTCGAAAAACAAAAAAATGGGCTGTTTAAAGAGTCAATTGACTTTTTAAACAGCTCCTTTTTTGAGGGGATAGGAAAAAAGCTTTGGAATTAACAAACTGAGCCAAAGCTTTAGCTTTGGGATACCCGACAGTGTACTTGCGTACACCGAGCGGCGAAGTTTGTTGATAGCAAGAAAAGGAATAATTTATAAAAAATCAATTATATTGATTTTTTTACCTAAAAAAGACCGGATTACAACAATTATACTTCCTGTAATTTGTGCTTTTCTCTTCTTTTCTTGCGTTCCAGAGTTTTTTAACATCCCCTTTTTTGGGTCAATACGTTTTTTGTTTCTAAAATCGTGAATATCGCGGAACATATTATAATTTAAAAAAAGTTTGACAATGTGAAATTAAGACCGTTCATTTGAATTTCTGTGAGGTTTGCGGATTTAACGCTTTGTAAATCCGTTTTTTATAAAAAAGAGTAATAATGTCAAACATTTTTTGCGCGTCAGGCTTTATAATATGCTTTTTCAATTCATAAAAGAAAATAGCCGGGTGCTGCCACTTTGTGTTCGGATAATATCCGGGCAGAAAAGCGTTGAGGTCATACATTCGGTTATCGTATACAATTTACGGATGCTTGTATTTTGAGGAAGAGGTCGTCTCTGCCGCCTGCAAAGAATATACAATCACTCGTAAAAAAAATGCGCCAATCCGAAGACAGCGCACAAAAAACGCACGGCTCAGATTTGTCGCCAAACGAAACCTCAACATACTTGTCAAACACATATAACACATATGTAAAGAGCCTTGCAGTTTTTACAACCAAAGTATATGCCCGGCAAGATTTGTATTAAAATTTCGTTTGGCAAATATAATTTTACCATAAAAATCTTTTTTTGTAAATACTTTTATCGCAAAAACTTTATTGAATCGACATTCTTTCGCAAACTGACGAAATTTGTGCTGTGAAATTGCCGAATTTATGTTTTAAAGTTAATTAAGTCGGCTATTAAAGCAAATTTTGGTGGGAAATTTGCTTTAATAGCCAATTCGGGAAATTAATTTTGTTAAAAAAAGCAATAAAAATATGAGGAAAATTACTTGATTTTATCGGAAAAAAGTGATATGATATATAATGTGTATATTTTTAATATATGTAACAGAAATTCCGCCTTACGCGGATAAATAAATAAGGAGGAGATCTCTTTGGCAAGAAAAATGAAAACCATGGATGGAAATAATGCCGCCGCTTTTGCGTCTTACGCATTTACGGATGTTGCGGCAATCTATCCTATCACTCCGTCGTCAACTATGGCGGAAGTAACAGACAAATGGGCAGCTGCAGGTCAGAAAAATATTTTCGGCGAGACTGTTAAAGTTGTTGAAATGCAATCGGAAGCAGGTGCTGCCGGTGCGGTACACGGCTCTTTGACAGCAGGTGCACTCACAACTACTTATACTGCTTCGCAGGGCTTACTTTTGATGATTCCGAACATGTACAAAATTGCCGGTGAATTGCTTCCGTGCGTATTTAACGTATCGGCAAGAGCTTTGGCTTCACATGCACTTTCTATTTTCGGCGACCATCAGGACGTTATGGCTTGCCGCCAGACAGGCTTTGCAATGCTGGCTTCGACTAACCCGCAGGAGGCTATGGATTTGGGTGCTGTAGCTCATCTCTCCACAATTAAGGGCAGAGTTCCTTTCCTGCATTTCTTTGACGGTTTCAGAACTTCGCATGAATATCAAAAGGTTTCATGCTGGGATTATGAAACACTTGCAAAAATGGTTGACTGGGACGCATTGAACGCTTTCAGACACGGCTCACTCAATCCGGAACATCCCGCACAGCGCGGTACCGCTCAAAACCCGGACGTATTCTTCCAGGCTAAAGAAGCGGTAAACAAATATTATCTTGCTATTCCGGAAATCACACAGGAATATATGGATAAAGTTAATGCCGAAATCGGTACGGATTACAAGCTCTTTAACTACTACGGTGCTCCCGATGCGGACGAAGTTATAGTAGCTATGGGCTCGGCATGTGATACTATCTCGGAAACAATCGATTATCTGAACGCAAACGGCAGAAAAGTAGGTCTTGTAAAAGTAAGACTTTACAGACCGTTCTCGGTACAGCATTTTATCGATGCAATTCCGTCAACAGTAAAGAAAATTTCGGTTTTGGACAGAACAAAAGAGTCCGGCTCAGTTGGCGAGCCTCTCTATTTGGACGTTGTTGCAGCTCTTCAAGGCTCAAAATTTGCTGATGTTCCCGTATACGGCGGACGTTACGGCTTGGGCTCAAAGGATACAACACCGGCTCAGATTATCGCTGTATTCAACAATACCGAAAAGAAACATTTCACAATCGGTATAAACGACGATGTTACAAATCTTTCTTTGGAAATCAAAGAAAATCCGGATACAACTCCGAAAGGCATTACGAGCTGTAAGTTCTGGGGTCTCGGTGCGGACGGTACCGTAGGTGCGAACAAGAACTCGGTTAAGATTATCGGTGACCACACAGATATGAACGTACAAGCTTACTTTGACTATGACTCAAAGAAATCCGGCGGTCTTACTGTTTCTCACTTGAGATTCGGAAATGCAAAAATAACTTCGACATATCTTATCAATAAGGCAGACTTTGTTGCATGTCACAAAGCTTCTTATATCAGACAATACGACATGGTATCGGATGTTAAACCGGGCGGAGTATTCCTTTTGAACTGTTCGTGGAATGCGGCAGAGCTTGAAGAACATATTCCGGGTCAGGTTAAGAAATACATTGCCGACAACAACATTCAGTTCTATACAATCGACGGTGTTAAAATCGGTAAGGAAATCGGTTTGGGCAACAGAATCAATACTGTACTTCAATCCGCATTCTTCAAATTGGCTAACATCATTCCTTCGGAGGATGCTATTAAATATATGAAAGACGCTGCTACCGCTTCTTATTCGAAGAAGGGTGACGCAATCGTTAAGATGAACCATGACGCTATAGATGCCGGTGCCAAGGAAGTTGTTAAGGTTGAAGTTCCCGCAAGCTGGAAAGACGCAAAACCGGAAGATTTGTCGGTTAAGCATGACGGAAAAGGCGACTTGATTGATTATGTAAACAATGTACTTGTTCCGATTAACCAATTCAGAGGAATGCAGCTCCCTGTTTCGACATTTGAGCCTTATGTAACAGGTCAGGTACCTCTCGGCTCATCTGCATTCGAAAAGCGCGGAATTGCAATCGATGTTCCTGTTTGGAATTCGGAAAAATGTTTGCAGTGCGGACTTTGTTCTTATGTATGTCCTCACGGATGTATCCGCCCTGTTGTTTTGACAGAGGAAGAAAAGAACAATGCTCCTGAGGGTGTATCTTATGTTAACATGCGTCAGCTTGACGGATATTACTTCGCAATTGCGGTATCTGTACTTGACTGTACAGGCTGCGGCTCGTGTGTAAATGTGTGTCCTGAAGTTAAAGGCGCTAAGGCGTTGTCTATGGATTCTTTGGACAACCATCTGGATGAACAGAAGCTGTTTGATTATGCGGGTGAGCTTCCCGAAAAGGATGAAGTTGCAGCTAAATTCCCGATGACAACCGTTAAGGGCTCGCAGTTCAGAAAGCCGTATCTCGAATTCTCGGGAGCATGCGCAGGCTGCGGAGAAACTCCTTACGCTAAATTGATTACTCAATTGTTCGGCGACAGAATGTATATTGCAAATGCAACAGGATGTTCGTCAATTTGGGGCGGCTCATCACCGTCAACTCCGTATTGTGCGGATATGAACGGCAGAGGTCCTGCTTGGGCTAACTCGCTGTTTGAAGATAATGCTGAATTTGGTTACGGTATGTTCCTCGGTCAGGACGCTTTGAGAAATGCAAATATTGCAAAACTCGAAAAGATTGCTGCCGATGAGCCTTCGGTTAAACCTGCTGTTGATAAGTTTATCGAAACAAAAGAAGACGGCATTAAGAATAAAGTCGCAACAGACGAATTGCTTAAAGCAATTGCAAATCTTAACTCAAAGGAAGCAAAAGACGTACTCGCGGACAAGGAATATCTTGCAAAGAAATCCGTATGGGTATTCGGCGGAGACGGCTGGGCTTATGATATAGGCTTCGGCGGCGTTGACCATGTACTTGCTTCGGGCAGAGACGTTAACGTAATGGTATTCGATACAGAAGTTTATTCGAACACCGGCGGACAATCGTCAAAATCAACTCCTACCGGTGCTATTGCGCAATTCGCAGCAGCAGGTAAGGAAGTTAAGAAGAAAGACTTGGCTGCTATTGCAATGAGCTACGGCTATGTATATGTAGCACAAATCGCTCAGGGTGCAGATTACAACCAGTGCCTGAAGGCTATGATTGAAGCTGAAAGCTATAACGGTCCTTCACTGATAGTTGCTTATGCTCCTTGTATTAACCACGGTATCAAGGGCGGTATGAGCATTGCTCAAACAGAAGAGAAGAAAGCTGTTGAAGCAGGCTACTGGCACTTGTTCCGTTATGACCCGAGACGTACTCTCGAGGGCAAGAATCCGTTCCAGTTGGATTCCAAAGCACCTAAGGCAGATTACGAAACCTTCATAATGGGCGAAGTTCGTTACAATTCACTTGCACGCTCAAATCCCGAACGCGCTAAGGAATTGTTTGCGAAAGCTAAAGCGGATGCGGAAGCTAAATATGCGAAGCTCGTTAAGCTGGCAGAACAGGAATAATTTTGCTTGAAATATAACAATAGTAATGTACGAAAACCGCAGCATGCTGTCCCATTCGGGACAGCATGCTGCGGTTTTTGAATTGGTTTCTTGGTATGCGGGGACCACGCAGGGTCGCCCCTACGGTTTGTCATATCCGTTTTGTGTATGATTGTAATGGCGAAATTATGTGTTCGCCTGTGTGATATTTATCAAATTGTGCGGTTATCAGCGGGATTTATGTTATACATTCGTGCATGCGGGACGGTGTGGGCACCGTCCCCTACGAAA
>CAKSJU010000129.1 GCA_934463455.1 uncultured Clostridia bacterium
TATAGTGATAAAACGGATCTGCCACATCCGTAAAACCGCATAAACTCTATATATTTGGAGTTTTGCATGTGGCTATAAAATTAAAAACTTAACTAGTTTACGGTATCTATTCCTGCATCAATAAATATTTGTTTTACTTTACAAATTTCCTCATCATTTGGTACATTTCCTGGAAGTGTATTTTTCATATTAAGCGAGGAATATTTAGTTCCTGCATAATCATGGTAAGGGAGCACTCTTACACTTACATGATTTTTAAGTGATTTAAGAAACTCTGCTATTTTTTCCATTTCATCATCGTTATACTCTGGCACATAAGGAATTCTTATTTCAATCTTTTTACCCATTTCATCTAAAAACTTTAAGTTTTCTAAGATTATTTCGTTTGTGTGTCCTGTGCATTTTTCGTGAATTTCCGGTCTGAATGCTTTCATATCATAGAGAAATAAGTCAGTATATGGCAAAACTTTTTCTATTGCCTCTCTTCCTACAAAACCAGATGTATCAACAGCAGTATGTATGCCGTGGGCTTTCATTCTCTTTAAAAGCTCTTTGCAAAATGATGCCTGTGTCAGACATTCTCCGCCGGAGAGGGTTATTCCTCCCCCATAATCATAAAAATCGCTATCCTCTAAAAGTTCTTTTTCGATTAGCTCTATATCTCTTTCCTCGCCGTATAAAGTAAGGACTTTAGCGGGGCAACCCTTTGTGCATTTTCCGCACAAAATACATTTTGACCTATCAAAGATGTGCTTTCCGTCATTATCAATCGAGTGTGCACCGCTCGGACAAACTAAAGCACATTTTCCACAGTTTACGCATTTATAGGAAATGTATCCTAATTGTTTTTCTTTTCCGATGCTCTCAGGATTATGACACCATACGCATTTTAAAGGACAACCCTTTAAAAAAACAGTTGTTCTGATGCCTGGTCCATCATGTACGGCAAAGTGTTTTATATCAAAAATATAGCCTTTCATTTATGCCTCCAATTCTTCTGCTCTGCGGATAAATTCATCCTGATACTGTTTTTCCATCTGTGTAAAGAACCAACTCCAGCCGCTAATTCTCACCTGAAGATTTGGATATTTTTCGGGATGGATTTGTGCATCTCGAAGAATTTTTGCATCCTGAACATTGCCCTGGAAACTGTATCCGCCTCTTTTCATGAATGTACGCAAAAGACCAAGCATAGCATCTAATCCGTCATCGCCTTTTACTGCCGACGGATGGAGCATATAGTCAAACGGACATCCGTAGCCTAAGCCAGTTGCATCAATTTTTGTAACAGATTTAATATGAGCAGTAATACCTTTTCTATCCTGACCGATTGACGCACTCATATTTTTAGAAAGTAGGTCGCCTCTTCTTCTGCCGTCAGGTGTAGCACCACATTTGTCTGCCCAGATATGAGAGTAAATAATTGATTCGCCATTTACAACAAAGTGACCGCCACGAACATTTTTTCTGCCCATGACTAATCTTGTAAATCTATCTAAAAGTTCAACTATAATGTTATCAACCTCGTCTATGTCATTTCCGTATTTATCAGGGTCATTATAGAGTATTTCTCTCATTTCCTCGTAACCAACAAAGTCAGCTTTAAGTGCATCTCTCATCTCACCGATTGTGTATTTTTTAAGGTCATAAACATACTTTTTAACCATAGCAAGCGAGTCACAAACCGTTGCATGACAACTCAAAAACATAACCGTATTTGTGTATTTTACGCCGTTATAGTATGCATCTTTACCTTGTCTTACGCTATCGGGCATACTTCCAGAATAAATTGGTGTCGGGTTAATATCCTGAAGATGTGCATCGTAAAAGTCAGAAATTGTAAATGCCTTGTGGATTAAGTATTCCGCTTGAGCGATGTATGCATTTTTAAAATCTTCAAAAGTCTTAAAGTTTAAAACGTCACCAGTATCACAACCAATTTTAGCTCCGCTAATCGGGTCAACACCATCAAAAAATGTAAGTTCAACAGCCTTTGCTAAATTTACATACATATGCTCAGGCGTTGTTTCTTTACCGCGGGAAGCAAAGTTGTTACAACCTGTTCCAACAAGTCTTTTTGTTTCTTCTTCTGTTCTTCCAAGTCTTTCTGAAATCTTTATACCAAGCTCTTCATTTATAAATACCATACAGTTAATACCGCGTCTGATCATATCTAAGGCTTTCTTTAAGAAAGCGTCAGGAGTGTTCGGCATAACCTTGATGATGAGTTTAGGGTTAATAATGCAGGATTTATCATAAGCATCAAGCATAATATATGAAAGCTCGTTGATTAATGAATCACCATTTTCATCAAATCCGCCAAAATATAAAGGCTGAGCGTTCTTGTGACCCTGATTTGTATATTTTTCGTAGAAATACTGGAAAAGCTCAATTACATTTTCTTTAGTAAGTCTGCCCTCTTCTAAATCTTTTTTGTAATATGGATATCCATCTACGTCAAGATTTCCGAGCGTACGCACCTGTACACCGTCTAAAAATTCCTGAAGCAGATGATATATATAGGTAAGTGCTAAATACTGATATAAGGTTTTAGGTGTTCCCTCTTTAATCTGTTCTAAGCATTCTACCACTAAAGGCATTTTGGGGCTATCTGAAATATGCTTTTTGGCACACTCATAAAAGCGGTTCATAATGCGGATAATCGCCTTATATGATGTAATAACTGCCTCGTAGTAAATCTCCATATCCTCGTTAAGCGTACCATTTTCTTTGTGTTCATTATAAAAGCCCTCTGCTCTTTTAAGCATACCGCCAAAGCCAAGACCTATTACAGAATCCCAGTCAGGCACGCTGTGGTCGTAGTCAGGGTAATGTTCACCCGTTCCCGTTTCAATGATGTTTGCAGCTGCCTCAATATATTCCTTTGTTTTTGGAAGTTCCTTTTCCCATTGATCGCACATAAACCAAAGGAGGGGTTTTCCCACATTAAGCTCAAAGGCTTTTTTCTGTGTGAGCCATCCGCAGTAGTTAAATCCAAACCAGTCATAAGGATTTACCTCGATTGCAGTATTATCAAGCACAAACTCTATAATTTTTGCCTTAACCTCTGTGTGATTTGCCTCCTTCATTTCTTCCATAATGCGTTTTGCTTCACCGATTAATTCATTTCGGTCAGCTATTCCGCTATCAGGCTCAAAATTAGGATTGTCATAAAGATTAAGTTTTTCCCTATCCTCAAAAAAACGATTCCACATTATTTTTTCCTCCTCAAATTTAAAATTATGATACCCGCTGAAACTAAGATAACAGCTAATAAATAATTCCATTTAAATATATTTTCACCGAGAATGAGTGCCGACATAATGACACCAAACACGGTAATTAACAAATTAAAAGACGAAATTTCCGACGCCTCAAAATATTTAAGTGGCATAAGCGAAAGTACATACGCCACAGATGATATAAACACAAGAGCCAAAAGCGTAATTATTCCCAAAACGCTTATTGTGAGAATTTTTCCTCCGTACAATATTGAGAACAACGTTAGCATAAGTCCTCCCAAAAGCTGACCTAAGCCAACTAATTTTGCGGCAGACATTTTATCTGCACATCCTTTAGCCACAAAATAAGCAAGCGACTGGCAAATAGCCGCACAAATCATAATGCCCTCTCCGCCAAAGGTAAATTCAAAGCTAAGTCCCTCAATATTTATAACGCTAACTCCCAAAAATCCAAGTACACAGCCTAAGATTTTTTTTAGGTTTAGGCTATCTGTTTTAAAAAACAGACCACTTGATAAAACAATAAAGAAAACGCAAAGCTGGTCAAAAATTGCACCCTTTGAGCCGTCAATTCTGGAGAGTCCAATGTAGGTAAACGCATACTGCACAGCTGTTCCCAAAATACCGTAAATTACGCCATACTTTAGCTCGTTTTTTAAGATTTTAGTATTTTTCTCATAAAAAAACATACACCACAGCAGAGTAAAAAAACCTGAAAGCGTAAAACGAATACCTGCAACCAGACACTTTGACATATTATCATAATCAGATATTCCAAAACTTTCCATACAAACCTTAACCAAAGGAAAAGCCGTACCCCATAAGAAAGTATAAATAATAGCAGTAATCGCTACATTTCTTTTGCTAATAAAAAAAGATTTTTCTGTCATATTTCTCTTACCCCTTCCCCTTTCACCTGTATTATATTAAAGTTTAGTTCCGTTTGCAATATCAAAATGCGTATTTTTGTGTTTTTACGAACAGAATTTTATAATCTTATTGATTTTTCGGCGTTTTTATGGTAAAATTAATAAAAAACACGAAAGGGTGTTTTAATGTATCAGGAATTTTTTGAAAATCTTTTAGTCAGCGAAATTAAATTTGTAAATACATACGCTGTGGATAAATCTGATTACCCTATGAAAAATAGCGGAAGATACTCATGCGGCTTTGTTTATACCATAGAAGGAACCGAGATTTATCATTTTAAGGATAAAACAATCGAGGCAAAGCCGAACACCCTGCTGTTCATTCCAAAAGGTGAGAAATACAAAATCACGCTTGACTCAGAAAAAAGCGTTGTTATTTGTATGGATTTTGAAATTACCTCTCCGTGCAATTTAAGACCTTTTGTTTTTGTTGAAACAAAAAATAGTCTGTTTAAGCTTTTTTCCTCTGCCAAAGATGCTTGGATAAACAAAAAAAGTAACTATAAACCCCTTGTTATGTCTTATTTTTACAGCATTTTGGCTGTGCTTTCAGACACGAGCAGGCAGTATGTATCTGGCGAAAACGAAGAAAAAATTATGCTTGCCGTAAACTATATGCACGAGCACTACACCGAGCCTGATTTTAAAACGGAACGTTTGGGTGAGCTTTCCAAAATAAGTCAAAGATATTTACAAATACTTTTTAAAAAGAAATATGGAATTTCGCCTAAAGAATATCTTATAAATTTAAGAATAAGCATGGCAAAGGAACTACTAAAAGGCGAAAAAAATAAAATCAGTGATATTTGCTATCAAGTGGGATTTTCTGATATTTATCACTTCAGTAAGTCATTTAAAAACAAGACAGGATATACCCCGAAAGAATATATAAAACAATCTAAGTTTTTATGAGGTAAAATGGGTTGTAGCAAAAT
>CAKSJU010000130.1 GCA_934463455.1 uncultured Clostridia bacterium
ATAAGAAATTCCGCACATGCCGGCAGCTGTTTTGACGGCATAAAGTAGGTTATTGTAACCTTACTTTTTCTTATAAGTAGGCTATTATAACTTTAATTTCTTTGCGAGATTTTTTTCGTTTGAAAGTATTGACAAATGCAGTCTGTATGATAAAATATATCTGATAATTTAAAAATGAAAGGTGAATTTTAAATGGAGGGTATAAAAGTTACAATCCCGCAAAGTATCGGGGGAGCGGGGTATAATGTATCCGGAGCGGTTAAAGAGGCAATTTCAAAAATTAAAGCTGCCGGCGGCGGTGAGCTTATTTTTGAAAAGGGTGAATATCATTTTTATGAAAAAGACACAGTAAAAAAATTTTTTGTCGTATCAAACAACAGCGCATGCGATAAAAATACGGTTGCGCTTATTGAGGGAATAAACGGACTTACAGTGGACGGAAACGGCTCTGTTTTTGTTTTCCATGAGCTGGCGTTCCCGTTTATTGTTTCTCAAAGCAGCAATATAGAAATTAAAAATATAATTTTTGACCGCGGGAGATATCCGCAGGCTATTATGAAGTTTTCCGATATGACGGATGACGGCTTTAAGCTTGAAATTGATAAAAACAGAGATCCGTATTATGTCAAAGACGGCGCGCTTGTTTTTAAAAGAGATTGGGGAGAATACTCGGGACTTGACAGCATTTTCAGTATTCATGCAACCGAAAGGCAGTCGGTGGAGTATCTGATTACGGGAGATTGCCGCGAATCGCATGATAATCTTCCCGCAAATTATGTTATGACCGACGCGGAAGAAACGGACGGAGGAGTATATTTTAAATACCGTACCGATAAAAAGTATAAATTTAACTTTAAAGACGGTGAAACCGTTACATCTATTCTGGACGGCAGACGGTATATTGATGTGATATTCATTGAAAAATCAAGCAATATAAAAATATCCGATATAAAGGTAAGACGCGGTGTCGGAATGGGAATAGTTGCTCAGCTTTCACGCAATATAGAAATTGATAATTTTTCAACCGATTCAAAATTTTACGGCGAATATTCGACACTGACCGCAGACGCACTTCATTTTGTTCATTGCAGCGGAAAGCTTGATATTCATAATTGCACAATTGAAAATACTTCGGATGATGCGATTAATATGCACGGAATGTACACAGTTATTGAAAAAACCGAAGAAAATGCAATATATTCGCGTATTATGCATCAGGAGCAGAGAAAGTTTTTGCTGTACGAAAGCGGAGACAGGCTTGAAATTATTGATAATAACACATTTGAACGTGTATCGGAATTTATTGTAAGCAATGCGGAGTTTATAGATGACGAGGGCGTTTGCATTAAAATTTTGGGACATTTTACAAAAAATGCGGAGCGGGCAAATGCCGGATTTTTGATTGAAATTCCGGATAAAATGCCGGATTTACATCTTTATGATAATAATTTTAATAATTTTCCGCATATGAGACTTTCCGGAGCAGGGAATATTTTGGTAGAAAACAATAAGCTTACAAGATGCTGTGCGGCACTTCTTGCAAAAGACCTTGCAAAGTATTGGTATGAATCGGGAAGAATCGGAAATCTGATTTTTCGGAACAATTATCTTGATGATTGCAACAAAAGAGGCGGAGAAAACTTTATTTTAATCGATGTAGACGGGGTAGCAGCTGATAAATGCCCCAAAATACATAAAAGAATTGAAATTTCGGGAAATACATTTAAAAATATAAAAAAGCGGGCGATTTTTGCAGCCGGAGTTCAAGAGCTTGTTATAGAAAATAATACTTTTGAAAATATCACGGATGAGCTTATCGTAATTGACGGAAAAGTATCGGAGGAATAACAATGTCGAAGTCATATAATATATTGAGAATACCGTACTTTATTGACGAAGAGGGCATGGAAGAGCAGCTTTTTGAAAGATTGAATAAAATATCGGGCGCAGTGGACGAGGTTATGTTTTTTAATCAAAGCACTCATGCGGTGCGTCCTGTTGAAGAAATGCAGGAGTTTTCAAAGCGCATAAAGCCTGTGCTTGAAAAAGTGAGAAAGACAGGCATTAAGGCAGGCTTGGATATTCTTTGCACTATAGGACATCACGGAGAGTATGTAAGTGATTTGGGGGATATGGATTATTTTTATGACAATCCCGAAACAGGGGCTTTGTGCATGAGAAGCCAAAAGACCTTAGATTACATTAAGGAAATTTACAAGGCGGCGGCAAATGCTCTGCCCGACAGCATTTATATTGATGATGATATGGATTATCAGAGATGCGGATGCAAAAAATGTATAGAAAATTTCAAAAAAGAATATGACATAAAGCTTGCGGGAGAAACGTTGGAAGAGCTTCAAAATGACAAAAATGAAGAAATCAGAAAAAAAGTGCGCAGTGCATGGATAGATTATAATCGAAAAAGTATCACAAAGGTTTTTGAAGCAATAGAAAAAACGGTACATTCTGTTAATCCGAAAATTAAGCTTGGCTTTATGACATGCGTTGACGGAATGAGCGGTTTCGGAGAAAATGAATGGACTGAAGCTTTGTCGGCAGCAGGAAATGAAGTTGTACAAAGACCGGGAGGAGGAGCGTACAGCGATAATGACATAAATGCGTTTATGACAAAGGCACACAATATCGGCAGGCAGATATGGGATACGCCGGAAAAATGTGATATTTATTCGGAAATAGAGAATTTTCCGTATATGGTGCTGGATAAAAGTGTTCGCATGACGAGCTTTGAGGTTTTACTGTACCTTGCTGCGGGATGCAACGGAACAACCTATAACATTATGTCGTGGGACGCAACCGATTTGCGGGAGTATGATAATTTAACGAACGGAATAGCAGAATTGAAAAAGCCGTCGGACAGTATTGTATCCGTTTTGGGAAAGGAAAAGGCAAAGGGCATAGGCATATATTTGAGGAATGATATAGTTATAGATTCGGGGAAAGAACATCTTGAATTTAATCCGAATTATCTGCATTTTGCGGATGAGATTTACAATATCGGACTTCCTGCGGCTTACTCGAACGAAAATATATCGGTATATTTATTAAACGGAGCATTGGCAAATGACTATTCTGATGATGAACTGAAGCACATTTTATCTGCGGGCGTATATATGGATGCCGATGCGCTTGATGTGCTGAACAAAAGAGGCTTCGGAGAATTTACAGGTTTTGAAAGCACTGCCGAATATAAGAAAGATACATATGAAAAGTATAGCAAACATTCTTTTAATCTGCAGGGAAGCTATAAAAGGAACGGACGCCAGACGTTTCCGTGGGGAAGACCTGCGAAGGTTATAAAAAAGACCTGCGAGGGTGCGGAGTATATTTCGGAGCTTTATAATTATGATAAAGAAAATCTCGGTGCGTGCGGCGGAATTTACGAAAACAAATCGGGCGGAAGAGTGTGCGTATACGGATATTTTCCGTTTAATATGTGCAGCTCGTATCCGAGAAGCTTTCAGCTTAAAAATATAATGATGTGGCTTTCGAAAAATAGTCTGCCGGCATATGCCGCATCATTTAATAAGCTTGCGGTTTGGTGTCGCGGAGACGGAGCGGCGGTCGCAAACATATCGTTTGATACAGCAAAAAATTGGACATTGTATGCCGAAAGCCGAAAAAAAACTCTTGATGTAATTTTGTGGGACGGGGAAAAGCTTGCGGAAAAATCGGCGGAAAAGGACGGAGATGTATATAAAATGCCGGATTTACCTCCGTTTACAATTGCATGGATGAAATTGTAAACTCTGCGGTTTAAAGTAAACAGAAGCATCCCGGCTTAAAAGCTTGACTTTTTTTAAAAAATGTATTATAATTAACTATGCGGCGGGATAACGCCCGACAAAAGCTTTTAAGGAGAAAACTTGTAATGGCAAAAGTTGTTGGAATAAGATTTAAACCTGTTGGTAAAATATATTATTTTAATCCTCTTGATTTTGATTTGAAATTCGGTCAGAAGGTGATAGTGGAAACTGCCCGCGGTATTGAAATGGGCACCGTGGCAATGTGTATTACCGATATTGCCGATGATAAAATAACAAAACCTCTGAGAGATATTATGAGGATTGCGGATAAGGAAGATTTGAAAAAAGCCGAACAGAACAAAGAAAAAGAAAAAGAAGCTTTTAAAGTATGCAGCGAAAAGATTAAAAAACATAATTTGGAAATGAAGCTTGTAGAGGTGGAATACACCTTCGATTCATCGAAAATTTTATTTTATTTCACAGCAGACGGAAGAGTGGATTTCCGCGAACTTGTAAAAGATCTTGCGATTGTTTTCAAGACGAGAATTGAACTAAGACAAATCGGCGTAAGGGACGAAACAAAAGCCTTGGGAAGCATTGGCGTATGCGGACGCTCACTTTGCTGCTCGCAGTTTTTGGGAGAATTTGAGCCGGTATCGATAAAAATGGCAAAGGAACAGGGACTCAGCCTTAACCCGACCAAAATATCCGGTGCGTGCGGCAGGCTTATGTGCTGTCTGAAATATGAACAGAGTACTTATGAGGAGCTTTTGAAAAAAACTCCGCGGCAGGGCTCGGTTGTACAAACGCCTATGGGAAAAGGTACGGTTGAGTATGTGAGCCTTTTAAAGGAAACTGTTCAGGTCAAGATAGAGAATGATAAGGAAAAGGCTTTGCAGACCTTTACAGCGAGCGAAGTTAAGCTTTTGAAACGTCCGAGGAAAAAAGATGTTAAGGAAGAAGAAAATTTTGATGAAGAAATTTTAAAAAACCTTGAATAAATTAAAAATGTGTGATATAATGTTCTTGTCGGCGTAAAATAATGTTTTGCGCCTTCCTTAAGAACAATAAGGAGGTGTATGTAATGGCTTATAAAATCAGCGATGCTTGCATAAGCTGCGGCGCTTGTGCTTCGGAATGTCCGGTAAGCTGCATTTCGGAAGGCGACAGCTCATATGTAATAGATGCGAGCGCATGTCTCGAATGCGGTGCTTGTGCCTCGGTATGTCCGGTAGGTGCTCCGGAACAGGAGTAATTTAAAAAAACAAAAAAGGG
>CAKSJU010000131.1 GCA_934463455.1 uncultured Clostridia bacterium
CTTAAACCTCTGTTAATTTCCGCAATTAACTCCCCCGCTTCCGATTTAAAAAGCGAGGCAGTTTTGCTTTATATTTTTGCCGCAATTGAGGGGCAGGAAAAAGAAAATAGTAAAAACCAAAACACCGATACCATTATTAATATAAAAAAGTATATAGACGAACATTTCACTTCCTGCGACCTTGATTTAAAAAAAATCAGCAATGAGATTTCATACAGTGAAAAATACATATCCTCTGTTTTTAAAAAACAATTCAAAATGGGAGTTTCGGAATATATTGCAACAATAAGAATCCAATACGCCTGCACTCTTATGGAACAAGGTCTTTCAAGTGTATCCGACATAGCACTTCTTTGCGGCTTTTCCGACCCTTTGTATTTTTCAAAGGTATTTAAAAAAAGAATGGAAATTTCACCGCGTGCTCACATAAACGAAATACGAAAATAAAATTGTAGATTTTTAAGGAAAAAGCGGAGAATTATTTTTGAGAATTACTCCGCTTTTTCCCTTTTTTTCTTTTCCTGTTTTTTTCTATCATGGAATATAGTTTTTCCAGTGCGTCGGAAACTCCGCCCACGCTGTTTATAAGCCCGCAGTCCACCGCTGCTTTTCCAAGCAGTACCGATCCCATGTCGGTTGCCATTTCATCGGTCGCAAGCATTAATGCCTTAAAATCCTCAAAGGAAATATCCGAATTATCAACGACAAATCTGATTATTCTATCCTGCATTTTATCCAAATATCTGAACATTTGACTTACACCCAAAATTGTTCCGTTCATTCTCAAAGGGTGCACCGTCATCGTTGCCGAGGGTGCAATAAATGAATAATCCGCCGATACCGCCAGCGGAACACCTATGCTGTGCCCGCCTCCCAAAACAAGTGATACCGTAGGCTTTTTCATTCCGGCTATCATTTCGGATATTGCAAGCCCCGCCTCTACGTCTCCACCTACGGTATTTAAAAGTATAAGCATACCGTCGGTATCCGCATCTTCTTCTATAGTAACCAATTGAGGAAGAACATGTTCATATTTTGTCGTTTTATTCTGCGGCGGCAATATATTATGTCCCTCCACCTGCCCTATTATGGTCAGGCAATGGATATTTCCGCGCGGATTATTTGTCTTAACCGAGCCCGTTTCTATTATTTCACTTTGCTCGCTGTTTTTTTCTTTTTCATCATTCATTTTGCTTTTCTCCGTTTTATAATTGATTTAGCTAATTGTAAAATTTAAATTTTACAATTAGCTAATAATTGACTGATTATGCTATATAACTATTATTCTATATTGTGATTAATTTATTCTTGTATTTTGTCAAAATTTATGATATAATATATTACAATACGTTTAAATTTAATGATATAGAGGTGACTTAACATGCCTGTAAAGGTTCCTGATAAGCTTCCCGCCACAAAACAGCTTCGGGCGGAAAATATTTTTGTTATGAGCGAAACAAAAGCAATGCACCAGGATATACGTTCGCTGAAAATTGCAATCGTAAACCTGATGCCCACAAAAATCACAACAGAAACTCAACTTTTACGCCTTTTGGGCAATTCACCGCTTCAGGTTGAATTTGATTTTGTCACAATGACTTCTCATGAGTCAAAAAATACTCCTCCCGAGCATTTAAAAACATTTTATCGTTCTTTTAATGATATAAAATCATTAAAATACGACGGTATGATTATAACGGGAGCTCCGGTGGAAAATCTTGATTTTTCTGATGTCGATTACTGGGATGAACTTAAAGAAATTATGGAATGGAGCAAAACGCATGTGACATCCACGCTTCATATTTGCTGGGCGGCACAGGCGGGGCTTTTTTATCACTACGGTATCCCAAAATATTCCCTAAAGGAAAAATGTTCCGGTATATTCAAGCATAAAGTCAACCGCAAAACCTCTAAGCTTGTAAGAGGCTTTGACAATGAATTTTATGCTCCCCATTCCCGCTACACCGAAGTACGTGCGGAGGATATAAGAAAAAACAAAGAGCTTGAAATACTTGCCGAATCTCATGAAGCCGGAGTATATTTAATTTCCACAAAAGGCGGCAGACGTATTTTTGTCACGGGTCATGCCGAATATGACGCAGACACTCTTGCAAAAGAATATGAAAGAGATTTGCAAAAAGGTATACATCCGCATATTCCCAAGCATTATTTTCCGGACGACAACCCGTCAAAAACCCCTACAGTTCGTTGGAGAAGTCATGCCAATCTTCTCTTTTCAAATTGGCTTAATTACTTTGTATACCAGATTACACCATACGATATTGATTCGATTAATTAGGAGCGGTCATGGAATTAACATCAGCTAAAACGATAAAAGAAATCTGCAAAAAATTCAATTTCAAATTTTCCAAAGGTCTGGGACAGAACTTTCTGCTTGACGACAGTGTGCTTGATAAAATGGTTGTAGCAGCCGAGATAGAAAGCGGTGTTTTGGAAATCGGTCCGGGGTTTGGCGTACTGACTCAAAAGCTTGCCGAAAATGCCGAAAAAGTTGTCAGCGTTGAAATTGACAAAACTTTGATACCCGTACTCGATTACACCCTATCCGATTACAGCAATGTAAAAATCATTGAAAGGGACATTTTAAAAACGGATGTATGCGCCTTGATTAAGGAGGAGTTCGGTGAAAGTGAAATCAGCATCGCCGCCAATCTTCCTTACTATATAACAACTCCGATAATTACTTCACTGATTGAAGCAAGACTGCCGATAAAAAACATAGTTGTAATGGTCCAAAAAGAAGTTGCCGAGCGTATATGCGCTTCACCCGGAAAAAAGGACTACGGCTCTATCAGTGTATTGTGCCAATACTTTACCGAGCCGGAAATAATAACCGTCGTTCCGGCAAATAGCTTTATTCCGCCGCCAAAAGTCGATTCTGCCGTGCTTTGCATGAAAGTAAGAAAAGTACCGCCGATTTATCTTGATGATGAAAAATTGTTTTTCAAAATAATCCGAAGTGCTTTTGCACAGCGCCGAAAAACTCTTGTCAACAGTTTGTCGAACGGTCTTTCGATTGATAAAAGCATAATAAGCGAAATCATATCGGGCTGCTCTCTGCCGCTTGATATTCGCGGAGAAAAGCTATCGCTTGAAGAATTTTCACAAATAGCAAATAAGCTGCATAAGGGAGGACATTAAAATGCACAGAACTTTAGGACAAAAACTGAAATTAATAAGAAAAACAAAAAGCTTCACGGTTAACCAAATTGCAGGTTACCTCGGAGTATCCACGGCAACACTGCGCAGATATGAAGCGGACATCACCGAGCCGGATGCTGAATTTATAGCACGTTTTACCAAATTTTTTCAAATATCCGCCGATGACCTTTTTTCACAAAGTGAAACAAAACATATAAAGCTCTTCACCGACAGTGAGCTTCAACCGCCGGAGGAATTTAATAAAGCTGTTGATGACTATATTAATAATTTATAACAGGAGGACAAAATAATGCAAAATGAAACTGTAATAGTTCTTGATTTCGGCGGTCAGTATAATCAACTGATAGCAAGAAGAGTTCGTGAATGTAACGTATACTGTGAAGTTATTCCCTACCGTAAAGGAATATCGGTTATAAAAGAAAAAAATCCTGTCGGAATAATATTTACCGGAGGTCCGAACAGTGTTTATGAAGAAAACTCACCCACAATCGGAAAAGAGATATTCGATTTGAATATTCCTATACTCGGTATTTGTTACGGCAGCCAGCTTATGGCTCACCTTCTCGGCGGAAAGGTGCAAAAAGCACCCAAACGCGAGTACGGAAAAACAAATGTTACTCTAAAAAACAGCTTGCTGTTTGACGGTATTGTAAACAATACCGTTTGTTGGATGAGCCACACAGATTACATATCTTCAATCCCCGAAGGCTTTGAGGTTACGGCATATTCCGAAAGCTGCCCGGTAGCAGCATACGAAAATGCAGAAAAAAAATTATACAGCGTACAATTTCATCCCGAGGTCAACCATACCGAATTCGGTAAAGAAATGCTCAAAAACTTTCTTTACAAGGTATGCGGCTGTCAAGGCGATTGGATAATGAGCGATTTTGCAAAACGTTCTATAGAAGCACTTCGTCAAAAAATCGGCGATAAAAAGGTTCTTTGTGCACTTTCCGGCGGAGTTGATTCTTCCGTTGCGGCAGTTATGCTCCATAAGGCGGTTGGTAAACAACTTACCTGTATATTCGTCGATAACGGACTCTTACGGAAAAATGAAGGCGATGAGGTTGAAAATCTTTTCAGAAAGCAATTTGATATTAACCTTGTACGAGCAAACGCTCAGTCACAGTTTTTAAATAAGCTTAAAGGCATTACCGAGCCGGAAAAAAAGAGGAAAATTATCGGAGAAGAATTTATCCGCGTTTTCGAAGCCGAGGCTAAAAAAATAGGTACTGTTGATTTTCTTGTTCAGGGTACAATATATCCGGATGTTATTGAAAGCGGTGCCGGAGATGCAGCAGTAATAAAAAGTCACCATAATGTCGGCGGGCTTCCCGAGCATGTTGATTTTAAAGAAATAGTAGAGCCTCTTCGCGATTTGTTCAAAGATGAAGTAAGAAAACTCGGAATCGAACTCGGATTACCGGAACATTTTGTTTGGCGTCAACCCTTCCCCGGTCCCGGACTTGCTGTAAGAGTAATAGGAGAAATCACAGAAGATAAATTGTCGATATTGAGGGATGCAGACGCAATTTTCAGAGAAGAAATTGCAAATGCCGGACTTGACAGAACTATAAATCAGTATTTTGCGGTTATTACCGATATGAGAAGCGTCGGTGTTATGGGCGATGGCAGGACTTATGACTATACACTTGCTTTACGCGCAGTTACGACAAGCGATTTTATGACAGCCGATTGGGCCCGCATCCCATATGCTGTCTTAGAATTGGCATCAAATCGGATAATAAATGAAGTTAAACACGTGAATAGAATTGTTTACGATATAACAAGTAAACCCCCCGCTACCATTGAGTGGGA
>CAKSJU010000132.1 GCA_934463455.1 uncultured Clostridia bacterium
AAATGCAATCAGTACAAAAAAAATAATATAATTAGTCAAAATATATTTGAAATTGACAGTTGACAAAGAAAAAAAGGTATGTTATAATGTCGGTATAGATGATAGAGGTTGCGCATTATCAAGAGTAACCGCTTTTAAATGTCTGCCGGGACAGAAAGCGGTAAAAGGGGTAAAGCGCCGAAGACGGCACATGGCAAAGTGCCGCTCTGGCAGACGAAAATAAGATTTCGGCTGCTGTCGCAAAAAATATGCGGAGCGCTATCCCCAAAATTGATTTTTATTTTGATTTTAATCGGATAGCTTTTATGCTATCCGATTTTTTTATCGGAGTGGATAAAAGCAATTTACGGAAATGCTGCCGCAGTGAAAGAGAGGAAAAAAATATGAAAAAAACAGTATTTACAGGCGCTGCGACCGCAATTATTACGCCGATGAACGAAACGGGAGTGGATTATGAAACCTTTGCGAGATTAATCGATTGGCAGATTGATTCGGGAATTGACGCTATTGTTGCGGCGGGAACGACCGGAGAGGGATCAACGCTTTCGGATGAAGAACATAGGGAAGTGCTCAAATTTGTGATAAATCATACCGCCAAAAGAGTTCCGGTTATAGCCGGAACAGGCTCTAACGATATAGCATATGCAATTGATTTGACAAAATTTGCATGTGATGCCGGAGCGGATGCGATGCTGGTTGTTACACCCTATTACAATAAAGCAACTCAGGGCGGCTTGATAAAATCGTTTTCCGCAATTGCCGACGCAAGCACCAAGCCGATAATTATGTATAATGTTCCGTCAAGAACAGGCTGCAATATTGCTCCCGAAACCTGCGCGGTTTTGTGCGAACATCCAAACATAACTGCTGTAAAAGAAGCTTGCGGCGATATATCGCATGTTGCAAAAACAGCGGCTTTGACAAAAGGCAAGCTTGACATATATTCGGGAAATGATGACCAGATAGTGCCGATAATGTCGCTGGGCGGAAAAGGCGTAATTTCTGTTCTTTCCAATATTTTGCCGAGAGAAACCTCTGATATGTGCAAATATTATTTGCAGGGGGATGTTAAAAAGAGTGCCGAAATGCAGCTTAAATATCTTGAACTTATAAATGCGCTTTTTTGCGAAGTAAATCCGATACCGATAAAAGCCGCTATGGCAAAAATGGGTTTTGGCGAAAACAGGCTCAGACTTCCGCTTACTCAAATGGAGGAGCAAAACGCCGAAAAGCTTTACACAATAATGAGAAATCTGGGAATAATTGAATAAAAGGGGCGATTGATATGATTTGCGATAATTTGGAAATAAAAAACAACAAGCTGTTTTTCGGAGGGCATGATTGTACGCAGCTTGCAAAAAAATATAAAACGCCTCTGTATGTGATGGATGAGGAAAGAATAAGGCATAATATACGTTTGTACAAAAATGCTATGGAAAAATACTTCGGAAACGGTGCGATGCCGCTTTTTGCGAGTAAGGCAGCCTCTTTTAAGCAAATTTACAGGATTTGCGCCGAAGAGGGCATAGGCACGGATGTAGTTTCGACAGGCGAAATTTATACTGCCAAAGAGTCGGAATTTCCTATGGAAAAGGCGTTTTTTCACGGAAATAACAAAACTGATGAGGATATTGAATTTGCAATTAATTCAAATGTCGGTTATTTTGTTGCAGATAACAAAGAAGAAATTGAAGCAATTAACGATGCTGCGGAAAGAAAAGGCATTATTCAAAAAATACTTATCCGATTGACTCCGGGGATTGACCCTCATACCTATGAGGCGGTTGCGACCGGAAAAGTTGATTCGAAGTTCGGAGCTGCAATAGAAACGGGAGCGGCGGAGGAACTGACCGAATTTGCGCTCAGTAAGAAAAATATAAAGACAGAGGGCTTCCATTGCCATGTCGGCTCGCAGGTTTTTGATTCCTCGGTGTATCTTGCCGCGGCACGGATTATGCTTGAATTTATTGCATATATTAATAAAAAAAGCGGATTTAATACAAAAATTCTTAATCTCGGCGGCGGTTACGGAGTGAGATATACCGAGGCGGATCCGCATATAGATATAGAAGAAAACATTCGGCTTGTGGCAAAGCAGATGCGAAAAATGTGCGATGAGCTTGATTTGGATATGCCGTCAGTACGCATGGAGCCGGGCAGGAGCATTGTTGCAGATGCGGGAATTACGCTCTACAGCGTCGGATCGGTTAAACGGATACCGGGATATAAAAATTATGTTTCGATTGACGGCGGTATGACCGATAATCCCAGATATGCACTTTACAAATCGGCATATACGATTATTGCGGCAAATAAAGCGGAAGAAAAATGCAGCTTGGAATGCTCGCTTGTGGGCAGGTGCTGCGAAAGCGGCGATATGATAGGAGAAAAATTCTCTCTGCCGGAGTCGGTTGAGCGCGATGATATAATTGCAGTGCTTACAACCGGAGCATATAACTATTCAATGGCTTCAAATTATAACCGAATAGGCAGACCGCCGGTGGTTATGGTAAATAAAGATAATGATTATGTCGCGGTAAAAAGAGAAGAGCTTGAGGATATAGCGCATTGCGATATATAGGCATTCGGAGGTGTTGGAAATGAAATTTACCAAAATGCACGGAATAGGAAATGATTATATATATTTTAATTGCTTCGAAGAAAAAATTGAAAATCCGTCGGAGCTGTCGGAAAAGCTTTCCGAAAGACATACCGGAGTCGGAGGAGACGGCATAGTGCTGATAATGCCGTCCGATACAGCGGATTTTCGGATGAGAATGTTTAATGCGGACGGCAGCGAGGGAAAAATGTGCGGAAATGCAACACGCTGCATAGGTAAATATGTGTATGAGCGCGGTATGACCGATAAGACGGATTTTACGCTGGAAACGCTTGGAGGAATAAAAACAATTCATCTTGACATTGAAAATTCAAGAGTGAAAAAAATAACCGTGAATATGGGAAAAGCGGAATTTGAGGCGGATAAAATCCCGGTATTGTCGGACAGAGGGGAAATCATAAATAAAGAATGTGAAATTGCGGGCGGCAGAGAAAAAATTACATGCGTATCGATGGGCAATCCTCACTGCGTGATTTTCAGAAACGGAGTACGCGGACTTGAGCTTGACAAAATAGGAGCAAAATACGAAAATGACCCGATGTTCCCCGAGCGGGTAAATACCGAATTTGCCGAGCAGATAGGCGAGAAAACATTTTTTATGCGTGTTTGGGAGCGCGGCAGCGGAGAAACAATGGCATGCGGCACAGGTGCTTGTGCGGTTGTTTCCGCGGCGGTAAAATGCGGTATTGTCAATTCGGATGAATATATTACGGTAAAATTGCTCGGAGGAGATTTGGAAATTAAATATTGCCCGGATGGTACGGTTTTTATGAAAGGTACTGCAAACTTTGTTTTTGACGGAGAAATAAAGGAGGACATAACGTGAAAATAAATGAGAATTATAAAAATTTAAAAAAGAATTATCTTTTTTCGGAAATAGCGAGAAGAGTCGGCGCGTATTCCCGGGAGAATAAAGAAGCGAAGATTATAAGAATGGGAATAGGTGATGTAACGCTTCCGCTTTGTGCGGCAACGGTTGAAGCGATGAAAAAAGCTGCGGAAGAAATGGGAGTTAAAGAGACATTCCGCGGTTACGGCGATGAGCAGGGGTATGCTTTTTTGCGCGAGGCGATAAAAAAATATTATGAAAGAATCGGAGTTTTGCTCGAGGCGGACGAAATTTTTGTGTCGGACGGGGCAAAAAGCGATATAGGAAACATTCTTGATATTTTTGCAAAAGACAATAAGGTTTTAATTCCGGATCCGGTATATCCGGTCTATGTTGATACAAATATTATGGACGGCAGAGAAATAATATATATGGATGCGTGTGAAGAAAATGATTTTCTTCCGCTGCCGGATGAAAAAGTAAAAGCGGACATAATCTACCTTTGCTCCCCGAACAATCCTACAGGTGCGGCATATAACATGCAGCAGCTGAAAGAATGGGTGGATTATGCAAATAAAAACAATGCGGTAATTTTATACGATTCCGCATACGAGGCGTTTGTTTCGGAGGATTTGCCGCGCAGCATTTTCGAGATAGACGGGGCAAAGGAGTGTGCCGTGGAATTTTGTTCGCTTTCAAAAACGGCGGGCTTTACCGGAACAAGGTGCGGATATACGGTTGTTCCGCATAAATTAAAATGTGCGGGAGAAGAACTTAATGCGCTTTGGCTGAGACGTCAGACCACAAAATTCAACGGAGTATCATATATAGTTCAGCGCGGAGCGGAAGCTGTATTTTCGGATGAGGGATTAGAGCAAATCAAAGAAAACATAAACTATTATCGAAAAAACGCCGAAATAATCGCCAAGACCTTAAAAGAATGTAAAATAAAATTTTTCGGCGGAAAAAATTCCCCGTATATTTGGCTGAAATGCCCGAATGATATGAAATCATGGGACTTTTTTGATATGCTGCTCGAAAAAATCAATGTTGTCGGTACGCCGGGTGCGGGATTCGGAAAGAACGGAGAAAATTATTTCAGGCTAACGGCATTTTCAAGCAGAGAGAATACAATTGAGGCAATGGAAAGATTACGCACCTTGCTCGAAAATGAATAATTTTTTATATGAGGGAAAGAATAAGACTGTTTCTGTAAGCTCGCATACAGAATTTTAATAATAATCGCGGGCAGAAAGGCAAAGGGGATAGATATGAACAAAACAGCCGGATTTATCGGAGGAATGACGACCGGGCTTTTGGTAGGAGCGGCGGTCACAATGCTTGTTGACCCTGTTACCGACAGACAGCGTCATAAGATTCAAAGAAAAACCGAGGGCGTTTTCAGAAGCATAGGCGGAGTAATAGATACCGCAATGGAAATTATGAGATAAACAATAAAACGGAGCATAAAAACTGCTCCGTTTTATTGTAGTGC
>CAKSJU010000133.1 GCA_934463455.1 uncultured Clostridia bacterium
GTTAATTTTACTCCAAATCTATCACATCATCAGCTTCCGAAGTATTCGGAGTAGGTCTTGCCGGCTCAACCGTCTTTTTGGGCGTTTCCTCTTCTGCTTCCTGCGGCTTTTCCGTCGGCTTCGGTGTCGCCTTATGCGTAGGCTTTGCACTCGGTGTCTCTTCCTTTTCCTCATCTGCCGGTGCTTTTGTTTTTGTCGGCTCGGAGGCTTTTGGCTTTTCGGTTTTGGAGGTCTCACTCTTACCGCTTGTCTTGTCCTCGGAGGACGGCTTTTCGGAATTTACCTTTCCGGGTGTTTTCAGCTTTTCGCCTGTTATTTCTACTCTGTTGGTTATGTTAGAAGCGTCATATCCGAATTCCGTTTCTATCAGAGTCTTTGCCGCATCAAAATCACACTCGAAATACCATGCCGTAGAATGTTTGTCCGCTCCCGGGAGAGAAAATGTCGTAACCTTATCAGAACTCAATTTAAGCAGATGCGTTGCATATTTTGCTATTTCTCCCGCAGAAAAATTGGTTTTTATATTTTTCTTTACTTTAGCATAAATGTCGTGAGCTTTTACTATGAGCGACATATTAACCTTCTGTTCGAGTATAGCCTTTACAAATTCCTGCTGACGCTGTACTCTGCTTGTATCGCTGCCGTCGATTTTTTCGTTGTTGCTTTTTCTGTAGCGCAGTAACTGCTGATATTGATTTCCGGAAATCTCCTGCACCCCCGGCTTTAAGTGGATGTGCAAATCCTGCGTGGGGTCGTCGTAATTCATTCCCTTGCCGCCGCCCTCAATATCCGGAACATCAAAGGTTACGGGGCCGAGTATATCCGCAATTTCATCGATTGCGTCAAAGCTGAATTCCACGTAATAATTTATCGGAATATTTGTTATTGCCGTTACCGCCTCTATTGAGCCGAGCGGCCCCATAATTCCGCCGCCCTTTTTGCTCATGGCATGAATTTCGTTTATCTTTCTTGTCTTTTTTCTGTTTGTGACATACATTTTTGTATCACGCGGTACAGACAAAAGCTTAAGAGATTCATCGTCAAAATCATAAGACGCAATCATTATGGCATCCGTCCGAAGTCCCTCTTCGTCAACTCCGAGCAAAAGTACATTCATCTTTCCGGTCGAGTCGTCGATAGGAATAAGTGCATTGTCTCCGCCCCCGCCCAAGCCGAGAGCTATGAACACAAGTGCAAAAATTACTATAACTGCCGCGATGGCTATTTTTGAGCCTTTTTTCCTCTTTTTGCCCTTTTTGCTCACCTTTTTGCCTGCCTTTGGTTTTGCCGATATTTTCTCGGGTGTTTCTGCTTGTTTTTTTCTTGCTCTTTTCATAATCCTTGGTAATTACTCCTTTTTATTCCGCCGCCGTATTCGGGGTCGGGCGTGCAGGTTTTTTCGTTTTCTCGGCCGCCGGTGCCTCTGTTTTACTCGGAGCTTCCGTTTTTGTCGGTTCCTCCGTCGGCTTGTGGGTCGGTGCTTTTGTCGCTTCCGGCACAGGTGTGTGCGTTGCACTCGGTTTTGCGCTGTGCGTTGCCGCCGCAGTATGCGTCGGTTTATTCGTAGGCTCGGAAGTAGCCTTATGAGTTTTTGTCGGCTCTTTTGTGGCACTTGCCGAAGCCTTCGGTGCACGCGTTGCGCGTCTGTCAGCCGATTCCTTCGAAAGGCTCGAGCCGTCCTCCGAATGGATTGTCGCTTTCGAAGCGTCATATCCGAATTCCGTTTCAATTAATGTTTTGGTTGCGTCCATGTCGGCAATCCAGTAGGATACGGTATATTCTCCGCCGCCGAACGCGCCCGGGAGCTGGAACATCGTAATATTTTCCGGCGAAAGCTCTTTTAAGTTATTCGCATACTTTGTAACATCCAAAAGTGTAAAATTGGTATCTATATCGTCCTTTAATACATTATACAAATCCGGAAGTCTGCCTATTATGCTCATGTTCAGTTTTTGCGCAGCAAGCTCCTTGATGAAAGCCTGCTGCATCTCCACTCTGCCTATGTCTCCCATCGGATACCGTCTGAAGCGCACAAGCTGTTCCGCTTTGTCTCCGTCCAAATGCTGAAATCCTTTTTTCAGATGAATATACAAATCCTGCGTAGGGTCTTCATAGTTCATGTCCTGCGGAACATCAAAATCAAGTCCTCCCAGTGCGTCAATTGTATTTTTGAATGCGTCAAAGCTGAATTCCACATAATAATTTATCGGAATTGATGTAAGACGCGTTACCGCTTCTATCGAGCCCTGCGGCCCTTTTATTTTACCGCTTTGGCTTATGGCATGCGCAGCATTTATCTTTTGGTATCTGTTACCGACATACATTCTTGTATCGCGCGGTATCGAAAGCAGCTTGACAGTGTTCGAATCCAGGTCGTAGCTTGCCAGAATAACGGTATCCGTTCGCATGCCGTCTTTGTCCGCTCCCAGAACAAGAACGTTTATCTTGCCCGTTCCTTTATCAACCGGAACAACATAATCCTCTTCAATCTCGCCGGTTTTGTCGGCAAACAATCCGCCGAAGCCGAGGACTGCGGCAAAAAGTGCCAGAATTGTAACAAGTGCAACCGAAAAAATCAAAAGCTTAGTCCTTTTTTTGCGCGTGGGTCTCGGTGCTTTTTCACTTTCTGAAATTTCTTCATTCTCTTCATTTATTTCATTTTCTTCAGACTCGGGCAACTCCTCCGCTTGTTCCTCACGTTCAGTCTCTTCCGGGGCTGTTTCGGACAATTCTTCGGCATTGCTCAAATCCTGCGTATTTTCAATAGCTTCCGCATCTTTCGGAAGCTCTTCTTCGTCTTCTTTAAATGTATCGGGGTCATATCCTAAATCAAGCATATCCGAGCTGTAGCCGGAAAAGCCTTTTCTTTTTATTTCGCTTCTTATATTGCGCTTTTTTCCGTCATTTTTTCTTGCTCTTTTCAATTCGATTAACCTCTCTCTGCTGATATATTTTCGGCAATATGCCTCTTTATTATTATAGGCGCATATATATTTATTATATCATCTTATTTACATTAATGTCAAGATAAAAAATCCACGAAAAGGGCATAATTTGTAAATTTTTTGTATCATATATATTACAGACTCTTACTTTTGCCTGTTTGCATAAAAAACACAAAAGAGATTGTCGAATTTCGTACAAAAAAGTAGTTGAAAAATTTTTAAATTTCTGATACAATAGTAAATAAATATTTTTTGTGCGAAAGGGGTTTTAACATGAACGACAAATTTGCAAAAGAGGGGTTAACTTTTGACGATGTGTTGCTTTTGCCGCAGGCATCCGACTTCACGCCCAACGAGGTTGACTTGGGAACACAGCTTACAAAATCCATACGACTTAACATTCCTATGATGAGTGCCGCAATGGATACCGTCACCGAAGCGCCTATGGCGATTTCCATGGCACGTGAGGGAGGAATAGGCGTTATACACAAAAACATGACAATCGAACAGCAGGCTATTGAAGTAGATAAGGTAAAACGTTCGGAAAACGGAGTTATCACAAATCCATTCAGCCTTACCGAAAATCATACGCTTAAAGACGCGGACGACCTTATGGCAAAATATAAAATTTCCGGTGTTCCCGTTTGCGATGAGGAAAACAAGCTGGTAGGTATTATTACCAACCGTGACCTGCGTTTTGAAGTTGATTTCAGCAAAAAAATAAAGGATTCCATGACCTGCGAAAATCTGATTACCGCTCCCGAGGGCACAAATCTCGAACAGGCGCAGGAAATCCTCAGAAAATACAAAATTGAAAAGCTCCCGATAGTTGACAGCGAAAATCACTTAAAAGGACTTATCACAATAAAAGATATTGAAAAAGCGGTACGTTATCCGAATGCCGCAAAGGATGCAAGCGGCAGACTTTTGTGCGCTGCTGCAATCGGCGTGACCGACGACGCTCTTTTGAGAGTTAAAGCCGTTGTTGACGCAGGCGTTGATGTTATCGTTCTTGATTCCGCACACGGACATTCAAAAAATATTATAGATAAAGTAAAAGAAATAAAAGCGGCATTCCCCGACCTGCAAATTATTGTCGGCAACATAGCCACCGCCGATGCTGCGGAGGCGTTAATCACAGCAGGTGCGGATGCGCTCAAGGTCGGCATAGGCCCCGGCTCTATTTGTACAACAAGAATTATCGCCGGTATCGGCGCACCGCAGATTACGGCTATATATGACGTAAGCCAAGCTGCAAAAAAATACGGAATACCGGTAATCGCGGACGGCGGTATAAAATATTCCGGAGATATAACAAAAGCAATTGCAGCAGGTGCGGACGTAGTTATGATGGGAAGCCTTTTGGCAGGCTGCGAAGAAAGTCCGGGAGAATTTGAAATATTCCAGGGCAGACGCTTCAAGGTTTACCGCGGCATGGGCTCGCTTGCCGCAATGGAAAAAGGAAGTAAGGACAGATATTTCCAGACAGGCTCGAAAAAGCTTGTTCCCGAGGGCGTTGAGGGTAGAGTTCCCTTTAAAGGTGCACTTTCCGACACAGTATTCCAGCTGCTCGGCGGTCTCCGCTCCGGTATGGGTTACTGCGGCACAAAAACAATCCCGTTGCTTAAAGAAAACGGTAAATTTATAAGAATTACCGGCGCAGGCTTAAAAGAAAGCCACCCGCACGATATATTTATCACAAAAGAAGCACCTAACTACAGTGCTCAAGTGTAAATCGGTGATGTGAAAAGGGGATGTAAAAAAAGTCCGGAACACAAAAAG
>CAKSJU010000134.1 GCA_934463455.1 uncultured Clostridia bacterium
CAATAAGTGGTCAAAACACCTTTTTCGTCAAAACTGACAAATGCGTAAAAACACATAGCAAAGCCATTTACAGGGAGTATATTTAGTACAATAAATCTAAGTTAGATAAACTACAATTTATCTAACTTAGATAGAGTCTAATAACGGTGTTATTTCATCATGAAAACAAAAACTTGTCAAGCTTTTTTGACAAGTTTTTGTAAAATTATTTTATTTTTCAAGTTTCCTGAATTTTGCAGCAACCAGCAAATAATCAACCACAATCAAAATCAATGCTCCGAGCCACGCAAATGGATTTGCAATACAAATTCCGATAAATCCCAAATATTCAACAAGCACAAGCGAGCCCAAAGCACGGCATCCTATTTCCACAAACCCTGTCAGCATAGGAATAACCGCACGTCCCAATGCCTGTAATGCGCTTTTATATACCACAAGCGGAACTAAAATTACACTGCAAACCGAATTGATAACTATATACATGTAGCCGTTATTAATAAGCTCAATACTTTCACCGCCAGCAACAGCGTACATAAGATTTTTGCCAAATAATACCATGAGTAAAGCAATTGCGATAGCCATAGCAAGACACATTACGATGCATTTATTTATTCCGCTTCTGATTCTTTTATATTTGCCGGCACCGTAATTTTGTGCGGCAAAAACCGAGACGGCGGCACCGAAAGAAAGTATTGGCTGAACAATAAATTGTTCCAGCTTGTTTGCGGCAGAATATGCGGCAACGTAAAGCGTTCCGAAACCATTATTAACAAATTGAATTATAATTCCACCCACAGACAAAACAATGTTCAAAAATGCCATTGGAATTCCTATTTTTAAAAGGCTCAAAGTCATGTCTTTTTCCGGTTTCATATCCGAAAAAGATATATGCAGTACAGGCAGCTTTACGGCTATATAAATTACGCAAAGTATGTCCGAAACAACCTGAGCAATTGCCGTCGCAAGTCCTGCGCCTGACGGTCCCATTTTTAAACCGTAAATGAATACTATATCAAGTATAATATTTACGATACAAGCAATAATCAAAAAAACAAGAGGTGTTTTGGAATCACCGAGCGCACGTATCATGTTTGACAGCAAGTTGAAAATTGTTGTTGCAAAAAGACCTATGAATATCCACATTATATAGCTGTATGAATCTTTTATAATTTCCTCCGGCGTTTGCAGCAGTTCTAAAAGCGGCATTGCAAAAGCAATACAAATCCACATCAAAAAAGCAGTGAAAATCGCAGATATAACTATGCTTATTCCGAAGCTTTTTTTAATTCCGGACAAGTCATTTGCTCCGAAACACTGTGCTGTGATTGCGGCAAATCCTGTTGTTAATCCCTGTATTGAGCCGGTTGTCAGCCATACAATACTTCCGGTTGCACCGACTGCGGCGAGTGCATTCATCCCGAGAATGCGCCCGACAATGACAGTGTCTGCCATATTGTAAAACTGCTGAAACAAATTTCCAATTAAATATGGTATAGCAAAAAAGAAAATCAGTTTTGTCGGGTTTCCTTTTGTTAAATCAGACGTTGTCATAGAAAAATCTCCGTTCCTTCGCCGTATATCGGCACAAATTTCTTTGGTTAAATATTATAATCCGGAAAGTGTTATTCCGTTATCCTTTTCAATTAATTGATATAATACCGCTCTTTCAAGCGGATCGTCATTCGGATGGTGCATAACGAACATCGTTCTGTCGTCAAATGTATTAAATATCATTCCATGACCGCCGTGAATTGCAGAAAGCGGATTTTGGTCTACACTCCAATTTCCGTCTATATCGTTGCTATCACTTCTTGAGACAATCTCGGAATAACCATTACCGGTAAATGTCGACCAAATACAAAGCAAAGTTCCGTTTTTCATCCGGTAAAAGAAAGGGCCGTCCGTAACCCTTGAAACTCCGCTGCCTATATCACGTGAGTCTTTGCAGTCGGAAGCGTGCCACAAAAGCCGCGGCTCACCTATAGCTGTTTTTAAATCTTCAGAAAGTTCTGTTTCGCAGACAGTACCGTCCCCTATTTGAGCCCACTCATGGCAGAAAACTATATGCGGTTTTCCGTTTTTATCAATATATAGTGTTCCATCAAGACATTCCCATTCGGGCGGTGTTGATGCGCTGTCGGTAAGCGGTACAAATTTTCCGTCAGGAGTATCTGATACCAATATTTGCGTTGCTCTGCACTTGCCGTCCGCTTTAAAGCTGGCAAACATATAAAATTTGCCTTTATATTCATGCACTTCCGGTGCCCAAAAGTCATACTCACCCCAAAAATCGGCTGTTTTTTCAAAAACAAATTCCGGCTCGGACCAATTAATCAAATCACAGCTTTTATAGACACAAAATGCCGTATTTACAGAATCTTTCTTTCCATACAAATAATATGTATCACGGTATGGCAATATATATGGGTCTCTTATGTGAATATCATTTAATTTCATGATTATTTTCCTTTCATTTGTTAAAAATATAAATCAATAAGTATTTTACTACTTATTGATTTATTTGTCAACTGTTAGTATATACAAATATTATTCTGTTTTCAAATATTTTTATAATATCATCAAGAATTTCTTTATTTTCAAAATCCTCGTAGTTTATAACCGCAATCATTTTCGGCATTATCGACAATATAATATCAAGCAATATATCGTCATAACTCATCAGTGTAAAAATTATATCGCCGTTTTCGTCAGCAGCAACATATTTATCCTCATCATACATTATCACCAGCAATTCTGTAAGCGGAGATTGTACTTTTACATAATCGGATAGGATTTTCAGCATGCTGTCGCTTTCTATTTTCAGCAAATAATCATTTACCGCATCATCAACACAATTTTCAATACATGCGGCATATTCTTTTAATCTAAACAAAAAAAATCCGTCACAGTTAAGAATTTCTTCCTGCCTTATATAACTGCACAAAATGAAAAATATCATTGCTTTGTATTCATTTCTGTGTTTTTGTAAGCTCTTTTCACATTCTTTTATAATAACACTTCGTTCGTCTTCATCAAAGAATGAATAATCCCTTTTTACAATTTGTTTAACGGTTTTATCCTCAAACTCTATGATTATTTTCTCCGAAAGCATCGTTGCAACGGAAATAATATCATCATCTGAATCTATAGCAACAGTTTCTGTGCCATCCGGACTGTTAATGCAAAAAAGTTTATGCACAAATTCACTTCCCAAAATCAATAATCACTTGATAGATATAATCGACCCTATATCTTCTAAGGTATAGTTCCCGGCTGACATTGTCTTTACACCGTAATTTGCACAAAAAGATTTTATTCTGCAAAAATCAGGATGATTTTCTATTTTTCCGTTAAATAAAAGCACATCATTTGAAATAAGTCCCGATGCACCTCCGATAAATCCGTAAGGAAAACCTTTCAGTGAAACTGCTCCCTTACCTATTAAAAGTACATCAAAGCTTTCTTTTAAAGCTGCTTTTTGTATCGATATATCTTCGGTTATCAGCGCGGTCTCGGACACAATGCAAACAGAACATTTACTGTATCCCTGCTTTATATTAATTAATTTTGTGCCTTTTGCCCTGTAATATTCAAGGATATTTTTGTCTGTATATTTCAAATTGTGAAAAATGGTATTCCCTATTCTTGCTATATTATATGCAGCGTCTCCCGGATAGGTACTTTCAATTTTTTTATCACCGCATATAATATGTTCTTTTCCGAATATGCTGCAATAATAATCATATACATCGGGAGCAGCGACCGCATATTGTTCATTCAGATGATGAAAAGCAATATCCGCATGTCCGGATATTGCAGAATATGCAATGTTTACATTTGGAGTAACAATAACTTTAATTCCAAAAGCTTTTAAAGCTTTAAAAGCTTTTTCCGCACGATAGTCAATCAATACCGCCGATGATTTTTCTTTCGGTAGATTCGGATTACTGATATACATTTTCTATCCTCTGCTGTCAAGAAATTCCATAGCTGTTTGTGCCATTAATTTCGTACCTGTTAATAATGCTGAATTATCAATAGTAAATCTATTGCTGTGAATAGGAAAATTAATTTTGTCATTTCCCACTCCGAGCTTAAAATATGCGGACGGCACTTTCTGAGCAAAATATGAAAAATCATCTCCTGCCATTGCCGGATGTTTCAAAATGATAATATTTTTTACTTCAGGAATTTTCTTTGCCGCATTTTCAACAAGCACGTTCATTTTTGCATTATTAATAACCGGAGGATATAAATATCTGTACTCAAACTCATATTTTGTACCGTAAATATTGCATATTTGTTTTACTTTTTCCTCAATCATTGTTGCGATTTTTTTTCTCGTGATTTCGTCAAAGGCACGTGCAGTTCCTTCAAGAACAGCTTCGGAGGGGATAACATTCGGACATGAGCCGGCATGGATTGAACATACCGATACCACGCAAGGCTCAAAAACAGAAACTACGGAACGAGGAATTTTTTCCAGCTCATTCACCAGCAGCGCAGCCGGTGAAATCGGGTCAACACATTGATGCGGCGCAGAGCCGTGACCGCCTTTCCCATATATTTTAATGGTAAATTCATCCGGAGAAGCCATTATGGCACCGTCACGAATTTGTATATTTCCCGTTTTTTCAAGCGGCTCAACATGCAAAGCAAAAGCCCCATCAACTTTTGGATTTTCAAGAACACCCTCATCAATCAT
>CAKSJU010000135.1 GCA_934463455.1 uncultured Clostridia bacterium
AATTATATAGATTCCGGTGTGCAGGGGATTGCAGTTGAGGCAAATTCTTCGTGGGGCGGAACCGGAACATCGGATATATCGGTACACCATAATTCGGTGAAAAATACATTTGTGAATAACTCCGGCAGAAGCGGATCCGCAGTTGTTTTGTTTAATGACAGCGGAGCGGTTTTCAACGAAAATAAAATTTATCGTAACGATTTGTATAACCCTTGCTTTAGGGGAGTATGCTCGGCAGGAAACTCCGATATGAGCTTTAAGATGAATGATAATCTGTGTTTCTTCGATTTTTCGGGCGGCAAGGTGTATGAAAATCTAAGCACTGCCAATGTTTCGGCGAATCTTTCGGGAAATTCAAGTCTTGATATTTCAAAATATAAAGGCGATAAAAATCCCGGCACGGTTTCGGAGTTTTTAAAGACGGAGTACACGGCGGATAAATCCGATGTCTTGGGATTTGTTAAAAATCAAATTGAAGAAAAAACATGGGAGCCGTGGAGCTTCTTTGTAACCTCGGGGTATGTATCGGGAGCGTCGAGCCTTAATAAGAGCGGCATGGAATACGGCGATATATCAAACGAGACCTATATGAAGCCGGTTAAAGCAAAATATTACTATGAAGCAGGAACGAGCAGCCGTACAAGGAATGCGTTTGTATCTTCTTCGGAGCGCTTCGGAACCCATGCAACCTCGGCAAGAATTTATTTAGGGCAGAGAGTGAGCTTCGCTGTGCGCACTCCGAATAAGGTTCGCGATAACATGGGCGAAATTGCGGTCATGTTCACAGCACCGGAAAACGGAGTTTACTCGGTGAGTGCACCCCTTTATTCGGGAAGCTCAAAAGATTATGATAACATCGGGCGCTGCACGGTTTTGAAAAACGGAGCGACTGTTGAAACAGCTGAAAATTCGGAGGATTTTGAAATAACTCCCGAAAGCGCGGCTTTTGAAAAGAATAATATATCCCTTTCAAAGGGCGACCGAATTTTAATCCGTGTGAGTACAGGGGACGTGGATTCATCGGGCGGAATTCTCGGAAACATAGTTATTCAAAGCGAAAATGAAAGATATTCTCTTACAGACATGTCGGCAAACGGAGAAAACGACTTCGGGACAAGGCTTAAAAAATCGAAAGACGGAAAAATTTCGGCTGAGGTTTTAAATTCCTCGGATAGTATGATAAACGGGCAGTTTCTCCTCGGAATTTATGAGGACGGTGCGCTCAAAAAAATTGAGGATTTCGGAAATATAAGGCTTAACAGAGGAATTAAAGCGGAAAAAGAGATTTCGGAGGAGGTTTCCTCTCAAAGTGATATAAAGCTATTTTTCTGGAACAGTCTTGATGGAATGAAACCTGTGACAAAATAACAAGGAGGCGGAATATATGAATTTTAAAAAATGTTCGGCGGTTGTTCTTGCTGCAGTGATTGCCGCAGTCAGCACAACTTTGCCTGCTCTTGCGAATGACGAAAGAGAATATCTGAACGTTTTGGATTTCGGCGCAAAGGGCGACGGAATAACTGACGATCAGGCGGCGTTTGAAGAGGCACTCGCAGAGGCGAAAAGGCTTAAAAAGCCGCTTTATGTTCCGGCAGGACATTATCTTCATTCAAATGTAATAGAAATTGACAGCGTCACAATGTTCGGCGACGGGTATGACCTGTCGGTTTTGAGGGGAACAAGCTACCGTGTCGAGGGCAATAAGCTGACGGGAAAAAATCCGCAGGTCTATAACATGTATATGATAGGAACAAACGGAGCAAGACATGCATATGAAAGCTCGGTGCTTCTGCTTGTGCAAGATGCGGAAAATGCAATTGTTGCGAATAACAGAACGTATCTCGGCAGCGGTGCTGCAATGCTAACGCTCAGAGCAAAAAACACAAAATATCTTAACAATTATGCAAGCTACAGCCGTGCGGACGGTTGCCTCAGTTTTCTCAATATAGACGGACTTGAGGTAGCAAATAATCTTATGTGGAACACGGGCGACGACGGCATTGCTTTCACCACGTTTTTAAACTACGGGCGCAGCTCAATGGCTAAGAATATCGATTGCCATGATAATGCAGTGTTTTCAAATCCCGGCTCGCGCGGAATAACCGTGAACGGTGCTGAAAATGTGCGCATTTACAGAAATTATCTGGAAAGCGGCGTTTGCTCTGTCTGCGTCGGTGCGGATCTTTCGTGGAACAGCACGCAGAATAAGGATATTTATGTTTATGACAATATAATGAAAAACTGTAATCCGCCATCGGGCGGCGCAAACTCAAACAACGGCGGTGCGGTAACAATCAGAAATGATAAGGGCTACGATGGCGCAACAGACACAAGCCGAAATATTCAGGTTTATGATAATGATATTTATGCGCCTCTCGGTTCTGCTTTTGTGACCTACGGGGATTATCCGGCTTATGGTGCATTTACCGATAATAAGGTTTATATCAGCGATAATGCAAGCATGTATAAGCATCAATCGGAAAAAAATAACATGCATTTCAAGCAAGAGAAGAATATGAAATATAAGGTTTCCGAATACCCCGGCGATCGTTTCGGAATTGATGCCGGACCGGACTACAGCAAGGATTGGGGACTCCCGGAAACAGGGGCAAATCTTGCAAAGGGAGCAAAAGCTGAGGCGGACGGAAAAGATGCCTCCGCACTCGTGGACGGAGATGTGAAAACTGCGTATAAGTCGGAAAACAATCAGATAAATGCCGCAATTAATCTCGGAGAGGAAAAAAGTTTTAACACTCTGATTATTGAAGATTATTCAAGAACAGTTGTAAATTGTGAGGTTGAGGCACTTTGCAGCGGCGAGTGGGTTTCCCTCGGGAACTACACCATGGGCGAAAAGATAAACACAATTGAGCTTGATAAAAATGTGTCGGCATCTCAAATCCGCATAAAGGCGCAGGGTGAAAATGAGGCACAGCTTGACGATATAAAGCTTTTTTCATCAAGAAAGCTGAGAGATATAACGGAAAAATCGGGAATTGAGCTGACGGCGAATAAAACAACCGTTGCTGTGGATTCGGATTTTGATATAACGGTGGACGGAGCCGAGGAATATGAAGGTGCGGAAATTTCTGTATTTTTTAACAGGCTTTACGAATTTGAGCTTGAGGGAAAAGGCAGGGGCTTGCTTGCCGAAACCGAGACGAAATCCGTTGAGCCGGTTAAGAATGGTCACGGGAGAACCACTGTTCATGTGCCTGAGGATTTGGACGTGGGCAGCTACACAATGATGCTCAGCCTTTCAAAAGGAGACAGCTTGATTTCACAAAAAGAAATTAATATAAATGTTGCAAGTAAATTTCAGCTTTTAACAGTTCCGAAACTGAATGAAAATTCTGAGTGGAGCATGAGATTTCTTGTGAAAAATCTTGCAAGCTCGAAGATTAAAAACAGTAAGATAACAATAACAAACGGCGGAAGATATTTTAAGAACGGAACTTCTTTTGACCTTTCGGGAATTGCACCCGATGAAGAGAGGGAGTTTGACCTCGTTCCGGAATATGTCAATGCTCAAAAGGATGAAAATGATCGCCCCGAATATGACACCGTGACGGTTGAGATAACCGAGGGGAGAGAGGTTCTTTCTACAATTGAAAAGAGAATGTCTTTCGTTTCGGCAGAATATTGCACAGGCGCTGCGCCGTCGATTGACGGGAAGATAGAAAGCGGCGAGTGGGATGAGGCAAAGGAGTTTACGATTGATAAAAAATCGCAGACATATGCGCTTAACAACTGGACTCCGGAATCGCTCAGTGCAAAAGGCAGGCTGATGTGGGATAAAGAGAATCTCTATTGCCTTTTAGACGTGACCGATGATAAGCACTGTCAAAGCTTCACGGGAAGCGGATTATGGAACGGCGATTCGGTTCAGCTTGGCTTTGACGCGGCTCATTACAGCGACGGGGAATATACTCCTCCGAATATGTTCGGATACACCGAGTTCGGAATGGCACTTGCTGCCGACGGCACAACCACTTCCGCAACATATAACACTCCGAATAACAAGACCGAAAGTGCACAGGAAACAGGAAAGCAGTGCGTTAAGCGTGAAAACGGTCACACTATTTATGAAATCAGCATGCCATGGAAGGAGCTTTTGCCGGATAAAAAGCAGGCAAAGAGCGGAAATACCTATGGTTTTGCGTTGGTCATAAATGATGCTGACACCGAATTGCGCGACGGATTTATAGCACTTTTCGACGGAATAGGCCTTTATAAGCGCCCGTATGAATACGGAGAAATTTTGCTCACCGGCGGAGAGGACAGCGAAAATTCTGTAATCGGGAATTTTGGAGTTATTTTCGAGGGCAAAGAGCTTGCGCTTGAGGCAAAGGAGGAAAACGGAGTGCGCTATCTTCCTCTGCGGAGTTTTTCGGAAAAAACAGGCGCAAGTGTTGAATATAATCCGGCAAACGGATTTGTGACGGTTTTAGCTGAGGATAGAACGATTGTGCTCGAAAAAGACGGATTCAGAGCAGATGGCGCATTTTATGAATATATCAATAATCCGATTATCAGCGATGATAGAATGCTTGTTTCGGCAGGCACGCTTTGCCAAATGATGAATTTGCATTATTACTATGATAATGGCACATTATATTTGAACAGATAGATATAACTAAGGAGATGTTTAAAAAGTCGACTGA
>CAKSJU010000136.1 GCA_934463455.1 uncultured Clostridia bacterium
AAGCTGGAGGTAAAATACTATCAAGATATAAATAAGGTTTTGGATAATCTACAATCAGCAATATTAGCACAAGGAGGAAATGTAACGTGAAAGATTCTTTCACGTTAGCCTCCGGCAGGATTTAATTGCCCGTGCGAAAATTTCCTCACTTTGTTCGGAAAACGCACATGGGCGTAATAATCTCTTATCATTCCTTACCCTGCCGATAAGAGATTTATATTACTATACTATTTATGCCGATGCAGGGCGGCGGAATGGAGATTATAATGTTTAATTACAGAGAATTTTTAATGCAGGGATTTAAAAATGCGGTAGGAAAAATGGCAGACTATCAGATTATATTCAACGCAAACGGCTTTTACGAAAAAGGCGTATTGACAGAAAATGACCTGTCGGAGATTCAGGAATTGATTAACGGTAAAAATATTGCCGTTGAAATGGCGGAAGAAGCCGAAGCTGACGATGTCGCAGGCTCGGAGGATGAAATATAATGCAGATCAAGGAAGCTTGCAGAAGTATATCGGAGCTTACTCCGCCGGCGCAGCAGGCTTGCGGATTGTTTTTGAAACGATGTGAACAAAAAGGTTTGAAAGTTCGCATAACCGAAACATATCGTTCTCAGGAAAGGCAAAATTATTTGTATGAACAGGGAAGAATACGTTCGGGGAAGGTTGTCACATGGACGAAAAACAGCCGTCATACAAGCCGCAGAGCTTGGGATATATGTAAAGATGTAAAAGGGCAGGAATACTCTGACAGTGCATTTTTTAAAGCCTGCGGCGCTATTGCAAAATCTTTGGGTATTATATGGGGCGGTACGTGGAAGCAGGCGGATACTCCCCATTTCGAAATAACGGCGGATTGGCAGCTGGATGAGGGGGTGGACGATACGGATTATACGTCGGAAATTAAATTTATAAAAGAAACGCTTGATAAGCTCGGTGATAGGCTTACAAGACTTGAAAATCCTCTTGTATTTGACTATGTGGATGGAAATATGCCCGAATGGGCAAGAGAAACCGTGACAAAGCTGACATCAAAGAAAATTATACGAGGCGGAAGTGACGGAGAACTCGGACTTAATTATGATATGTTAAGATTGTTGACGATACTTGACAGAGCAAGAGTATTTGACTAATGATAAAGGGGATGTAAAAAAAGTCCGGAACGCAAAAAGGCGTATATTACATGAATAGTATATATTATAAAATAATATGATCATATAATTTTTGAAAAAAATCTCAAAAATTTCGATTTTTATTATTTTAAAGCACCTTTTTGCTGCGCCCTCACCAAACCGCTCGGAGTACAAGCCGAAGAGAAGTAATCATAGCACCGATTTTGAAAGACGAATTTTTGCTTTCACTGCGTTAAAATGCTTGGTAATCCGTAAAGGATTGCCTCCGTTTTGCCTTGTGTCATCAAAAAATTCGTTCTTTCAAAATTCTGCGACCTGAAAAGGATAGAATTTTGAGCGGATTTTAGTGCGGAGGATGCAGAAAGGCTAACGCCTTTCAAAAACGACAAACTGAAATATGCCGAAAAATCCGTTGGCCGGGTCATACCTGCATATGTGTTATTTTGTAAATATCAGCTGTGAGCGTTGACTTCACCGGCAGCACGGGCACCGCCCGCATTTCCGTTTTTATCGGCAAAACCGAATGAATACAGCTTGCCTGAAACATTAAATCTCAGTCTGAAAACTTTAGTGTTAAGGGTTTTTATATCCAAATTATCAAAGCAAAGAAAAGCCTTTGTACTGTTTCCGTCAAATGTTCCTGATTTTGCGAGAGTAGTTTTTCCATGATTTTGACTCCTTATAAAAATTTGTAAATCAGTTAATTGTAATCGACACTCTGTTCAATCATTCAGGTTTTGCATTCATATATTTTAACCGCTCCCAAAGCAGCTGCTTTGCTGCATATATTACTGTCAAGAGATATTGTGTTTTTTTTGTAATATTTTTTAAATAAAAAGCTTTCGGGAACACGCAGTGCTTCCCTGCCGCCGAAT
This sequence comes from uncultured Clostridia bacterium, assembly GCA_934463455.1. Classification (GTDB taxonomy): domain Bacteria; phylum Bacillota; class Clostridia; order UBA1381; family UBA1381; genus CAKSQL01. The sequence continues at coordinate 2,014 of CAKSJU010000136.1, forward strand.
ACAAAGGTTTTTGCATCTGTTTTTGCTATTCGGTCAAGTTCGCCGAATAAAATCACTCCAAGGCAAAAGCTGTATATTTCTTTTTGATTTTTACTGTAAAGCATATCCATTATTCTGCATTTAAACAGTGCTTCGTTAATACCTTTTTTTGCTGCCAGTTCAAAACCTTCGGACAAGAATTTTTCATCGGCACTATTGAAATATTCAAAACTGCTTCCTATAATTGTACTTTGTTTTATTGCATAAAGCATTTCTCCGGTCATCATTGTAAAAAAATTGCAAATTCTTCCATATTCATCGGTCATAATACATTTTGAATGAGTTCCGGGGAGAACATAGGCAGTATTTGCCGATATTTCGCCCAAGCCCATTAATTCTGTTTCTTCTCCGCGCATTATATCTGCATTTTCTATTTGCGGTGAATTTATTTTTATTCCGGGAATAAATGTAAGCGGCACAGAGGTTATGTCGGTAATTGTGGCTTTTTGCACAGCATTATGAAGCTCATGCAAGCCTGCGGGCGCATTTATATGGTCAAGATCATAAATTCCGCTGCAGCCTGTAATCATTCCGGAGGCAATTATTGCGGCAACATCGTTTTTTCGGAGGCGGGCAAGCTCTTCTTTTAAAAAAATGCGGAGCTTGTTTGGATTATGTGCTCCGACGGCGGCTTTTGCCAAAGGTTTAACATGCCCTTGCTCCACAGAATAAATTCTGGTGTTTGAAGTTCCTCCGTCAATTGTTATATACAAAATTATCCCTCCGATTCACAGGCTTACGGCTTTAACATATTTTTCGGCAAGCGAGGTTATTTTATCAAAGCTTCCCGCATCAATATATTCTTTATTTATAATATTCGACCCTATTCCGAAACCGCATACCCCTGCATCGAGATATTCGCGTATATTTTTCGGCGTTATTCCGCCTACGGCGAGAAAATGAATGTGCGAAAGCGGAGCGGTTATTGCCCTTACATAGTTCGGCCCCATGCTTGTAATCGGAAAAATCTTTACAAAATCAGCTTCGGCGCGTTTGGCCGCTTCCGCTTCGCTGGGTGTAAGAGCTCCCGGTATTGAAATCATGCCGAGATTCTTTGTGTATTTTATAATTTCGGTATCGGTATTCGGAGAAATGACAAAGCTTCCTCCGGCATCATACGTCTTTTTCACCTGCTCCGCTGTTAAGACAGTGCCGGCACCTACGTACATTTTGCCGCTGAAATTATGTGCAAGAGCAGCGATACCGGCGGCGGTTTCGTCATCCGAAGTGCTGTCGGACGCATTGTAGGTTATTTCCATTAACCGTATGCCGCCGTCATAAAGCGCACCTGCAAGCGGAATTAAATTTTTTGATGCCACTCCGCGTACTATGGCAATTATTTTTCGATCCTTTACAGTATCAATGATATTGTCCTGTATCATATAAAAATCTCCGATCTTTTGTCTTGTGCAGGTATAAACAGCAATAAAATTTATTACATTATATCATACAAAAAATACAAAAACAATTGCTATTTGTGCATTTAATATTGCATTTTCTGCAAAAATAAGCTAAAATATAAAAGGAACGATACTGAGCCGCCCGATACTTTCCCTGCCGGGTATATGCTAAATCGTTTACTTATGCTTAAATTGTGAGGAAAAGTATGAATTTCAGTTATTGTATAGAAGACAAAGAAATGAATTTTTGGTATGCGAACGGAAATTCTGTTATGTCGGGCGACGAATTTCATGAGTTTCATGAAATTATATATATATTTCGTGCAGATGGCATTTTTTTGTCGGAAAAAGAAAAAGCGGCTCTTTTGCCGGATATGCTTATACTGATTCCGAAAGAAAACTATCACAATTTTGTTTTTGAAGAAAACGGTGAGTATACTCGCTGCCGTATTTGGTTTTCAGATATTCTTGAATTTGAAGATATTGTAAAAGATTGCATGAATGAAATAAGAGTTATAACCGAATCCGGTGGAGTATTTAAAAAGCTTTTTTCGGAATTAACCAAAATATGCAAGGAAGAATATTCGGACAGTGAAAAAAGGCTGTTGCTCCGATCTTCCGTGCTGAGAATACTTTTTGAGATAAAAAGCGGAATTAGAACATTCAGTACTCCAAGTATGGAAGCCCAAAGTGAGCTTGTTCAAAATGCAGTATCAATTATTAATGAGCATTACTGCGAAAATATCGGGATAACGGAAATTGCTGCACGATTGTTTGTGTCCCATTCAAAACTTTCACATACTTTTAAAAAAGAACTGAATATATCAGTATACAAATATATTACATTAAAACGTCTCCTTTTTGCTCAAAAACTCATAAAAAGCGGAATCGGAGCATCACATGCCGCAAAGAGATGCGGTTTTTGCGATTATTCGTCGTTTTACCGTGTGTATAAAAAGCATTTCGGTACGTCTCCGCGCAGGTTCATGGAAAATAAGTTAAAATAAACCCCCGAAACTGATTTGTTTTCGGGGGTTGTATAATTTTGTGACAAAATCCTAACGTTTTGAGAACTGGGGAGCACGACGAGCTGCTTTCAAGCCGTACTTCTTTCTTTCCTTCATTCTCGAATCTCTTGTTAAGAAGCCTGCTGCTTTAAGTGTTGCTCTGTATGCGTC
>CAKSJU010000137.1 GCA_934463455.1 uncultured Clostridia bacterium
TTACGATGCGCAACCGTTGTAAGACCAAATCCCCATTCTTTAACTGTTTCGGGATCCTTTAAGTACCATTTACCCGGACAAAATTCTGCCAAATGTCTGTCGCCTGCAGCGGCAATCGCGCCGAAACGTCTGAATAAATCGAACTTTACTCTGTGCGAGCAATCAAAAGAATTGTTCATCCAGTTTTCATCTTTACCCTTTAAAAATCCTTTTTCGAAATGCTTATTCGCAAATTCACCGTAAATCGGCATAAGGTCAATATTTTGATAATGTGCTTCGGTAATCCAAGTGAAATGATTTACACCGAGAACGTTTATATTTATTTTATGACGCTCCGGTTTTTTAATTCCGAGTATATCTTCAGCCGCACATGCAAGCAAATCCTGCGTGCCGAATACTTCATGGCAGCAGCCGAATGCTTTGATTTCCGGAAATACTCTGTACAAAGTATTTGTGCATACGGTCATAGGATTTGTATAGTTGATAACCCATGCTTGGGGACAATATTCTTTTATAGCAAGCGCAATTTCTTCGTACATCGGAATTGTACGCATTGCTCTTACAATTCCCCCCGGACCGCTTGTGTCGCCGACCGATTGGTAAATGCCAAACTTTTCCGGTGCATGAACATCGCTTTCCATTTCGTCAAATGTGCCGGGTAATATGGATATAACCACAAAATCAGCATCGGTAAGTGCTTCACCTATTGTTTCAACCGCTTTATAATTCCATTCCGATTTACAATCGTCTAAAGTTTTTACTTTGTTTCCTATTGTTTCGTTATGCTTTGCGGCTTCAAAATCAATATCATAAAGATATACGCTTCCGCTTATGTCGTCAACCCTTGCAAGCTCGGACATAAATACCCATGCCCAGCCTCGTGAGCCGCCGCCGATATAGGCAATTTTTAAATCTTCAACCTTGTTTCCCAAATGCTTCATAACATTCTCTCCTTGCATAATTTTTTTGGGGTAATTGTAAAACAATTGCCCGTATATTTTTAAATTAAGATGAATAGCTCATCTTTTTTACTGTATTATTTACGTACTTGCCGTTACTTTTTCTTGCCAGCCACATCATTCCGACCATTCTTACTATAATAAGACTGATTCCTATTATATGAAACGGATACAAAACTTCTTTATTAAAAATAACCCCTTCCGCAATCGCTGTTGCAGTTGATATTCCGCTGAATGCGCCCATTGTGGAAACCTGCATTCTTGCAAGTGCATAGTTATTCATTCCGGTAGCGACAACTGTCGATATAACCGCAAGAAATACAAAGCCTGCCAAGTTATAAATATTCATATACGGAGTGAAATAAGATGATATATCTCCCACATATAAATGCCTTGCAATATTTGCGGTATTAAAGACCGCAGCACCCATAAAGCTTGTAAAATATGTAATATCCAAAGCACTGAATTCAGAAGATGATTTTCTCGAAAAAACGCTGTATAGTGAGCCGGTAATTACCGCAAGTACAACAAACATTATACCGATAAATGTATCCGTATTACCGGTTGATTTTGTATTTACCGCTATGTATATAATACCTATTGTGCCGATTGCAAGAAATAAATTCTTTTTCCAATCGGTAGTTTCTTTTAAAATCAAAATTTCCGATACTGCGTTTGAAACAGGCGCAAGCGATAATATTACCGATGCGGTAATACTTCTTGTCATTGATATTCCGAGTGTTTCAAAAAGCATATAAAGTATAGGCTCAAAAAAACCGCATAATATCAGCGAACGCATACTTTTGCTTTTAGGACTTTTTTTTGAAATATCCTTAAGCGAAACATTTATTTTTACTAATTTGGAATATTTTAAAAACAGCATAACCGCAAAGCTCATTAAAAATCTTAATGCAAGAATGTCCAATACATCCGTGCTTCGGGTCAATCTGCCGGTGAATAACACAGAACTGCCGTAAATCACATTTTTAAGTACGGCAAATAAATATATGATAAAATTCATCAGAATACATCCCCATTTTATATAATTCAACAGGCTTCGGCGAAATGAGTTTTTAATTATACATTTCGCCGTTTTGCAGTTACCCGTTCAGACTCGGCTTATTGCCTTATCATATTCAAATTATACATCAATGAAGCATAAAATACTATCTTAATATTGATTTAATTTATTTTTTTATTGCACTATATTGACATTAAATATCGCTTATTGCATAAGCTGCCGCAACAGCTCCGTCCGCAGCTGCGGTCACTATCTGACGAAGAGGAGTATTTCTTACATCTCCCGCCGCATACACTCCCGGTATATTTGTGCGCATACAGCTGTCGGTTAAAATAAATCCGTTCTTATCTTTTTTTATCATTGCGGGCACAGAATCCTTGGGAGGAACTCTGCCTATTGCAACAAAAAGTCCCGAGCATTCCAAGTCCGACACAGCTCCGGTACGCGTATTTTTAAGCTTTATTGCGCAAACAGTGGTATCTCCGACAATTTTTTCCACAACATTGCTTTTAATTATTTCGATTTTTTCTTCTTTTTTCGCTGCCTCTGTCAAAATGCGTGAAGCCCTGAAATTTTCACTTCTGTTTATTATATATACCTTTTTACAAAATCTCGAAAGGTATAAAGCGTCTTCAAATGCGGTATTTCCTCCGCCGACCACCGCGGTGACCTGCCCTTTGAAAAAAGCTCCGTCACAGGTAGCACAATAAGAAACACCGAGTCCTTTAAAGTGTTCTTCGCCCTCAACCGCCAGCTTTCTTGCTTCTGCTCCGTTTGCAAAAATCAGTTTTTTTGTTTGATAAGAATTTTTTCTTGTATTTACGGTTTTTACACTTGTCTCTAAATCATCAATGCTTTTTACTCTTTCATTGCTTATTTCAGCACCTGCGCTGAGTGCCTGCGCTCTCATCCTTTTTGCAAGCTCCGCTCCTGTCGGATTATCGTCTGCGCCGGGATAGTTTGCAATCTCATAGGTATAGTTCATTTGACCGCCAACACCCATGCTTTCCAAAACAAGTGTTTTCAGCCCGCCTCTTGCGGCATAAATTGCCGCCGACATTCCGGCAGGTCCTGCTCCTATTATAATCAAATCGTACATGTTAATCTCCATTCCGCCGCCATCTTGCGGCATAAATTCTATTTTTCTATGTTTAGGTTTTCCATATGTATATTTTTTCTGTACTTCAGCGGCGTTACGCCCTCCAGCTTTTTAAACATATCGTTAAATCTTTGCTGCCCGGAAAATCCCACCGACAATGCTACATCGCCTATTTTCATATCGGTATTTTCCAAAAGCTCCTTTGCTGCCTCCACACGCACCTTTAAAAGATAACTCTTCGGACTTATATCAAATTCCTGCTTAAAAGAATGGGCAAAATAGCTTTCACTTAAGAAAATATAGTCGGCAACGTCACCGAGCGTAATATTTTTATTATAATTCGCGTCTATATAGTCTCTTGCGGAAAGCAAAAGCTCTTTCATTTTAACGGCGCGTTTTTTTATATTTTGCTCCCATTCTTCTCGAATATTCCTTGAGAGCAGAACAAAAAGCTCCATCATCAAAAGATTAATCATCAAATCGTTCCATATATACGACTTTTTTCTCTCACGCACAATTTTCTCGAACAGACCGGTAAAATCATTTTTTCTCGAAAGAGACAGCTTTATATGGCTCAATTCGTTTTCGGTATTCAAAAAGTCCATAAATTCCGTTAAGTGTCTGTTTTCCGCACCGTTTGCCGATTCAAATGCAAAGCTTAAAACATAAAGCTCGCACGTTTCTTTTGATACAACAGTTACATGGTGCACTTGATTTGGTTTCATTAAAATCAGTTCATATCTGCCGAGAGGAACATCCGTTTCGTTAACTCTGTAAACTATATTCCCTTTTTTTACATATACCATTTCAAAATGGTCATGTATATTGGGTCGCATTTCCCAAGTGCTGTCGTGAATCCGCTCAATGGATTTTACAACAGCAGGGAAAAATTCCTGACCCGATAAAAAATCCTGCCACATTCTCGGCAAATTCATATCCTTGTCCATCGCATTTTTCCTTTCCGAAATATCTATATATTACTATCAGCTAATTGTAAAACTAAAGTTTCACAATTAAAATGCTTGAGTAGAAATAAAAAGTTCCATTCGAATGGATATATTTTAGGTTGAAACTTTTTATTTCAGCCAAAAATGACGCACATGTCGTCATTTTTGATTACGGATCAGGGGTTAGCACCCCCGATTCCCCCACAAAATCAGTTGTTAATTGTAAAATTTACATTTTACAATTAACTATATATTACTATTATAACTATTTTTTTGTAATTCGTCTATATTTTATTGAAAAAAAATTAAAAATGTAGTATAATAATAAAAACAAAGCTCGTTTAATTGATTGTAACAATGTAAATTTTACAATTATCTAAACATTTTTTTGAAAGGAGTCTCATTTTTGAAACATTCAATTACAAAACTCACCGGCAGGTCGGACACCGCTCTTTTATCGGCTGTAATCCTTGCCTGTCTGATAGGCATTGCGGCTATTTACAGCGCTACCCGTTCATTTGAAAGCTATACAAACGTTATTGTTCAGGCGGGCGGATTTTTAATCGGGCTGGCATTGATTTA
>CAKSJU010000138.1 GCA_934463455.1 uncultured Clostridia bacterium
AGAAGAGGCCGCAAAGCTGGGATTTAATTATATAAATTATCATCATGGGACTCCGGTAAATCCATATATAAATTATCCGTTTGTTGAAAACAAAGCCTTGAAAATTGCAGTAGATAAAGCAAAAGAAAAGGGGATAAATACAAAAGTTTATTATACAATTAGGGAATGCAGCAATCATATGGCGGAAGTGTTTGCATATAAAGCTCTTGGTAATGAGATAATTATTCAGAAAAAGGGTGATGGCGCGACTTGGCTCGGCGGTGATTTAACCCCATGGATAAAGGAATATTTTGGAGAAAATGTAATTCCGGCATGGAAAGTGCATTTCGATCCTGAAATTTATAAGAGTGATGATGACGCTGCAATGATTGTTTCTCCCGAATCAAGATTGGAAAACTATTATATAGAGGGACTTGACTGGCTCTTAAAAAATATAGGTATTAAGGGAATTTACATTGACGATACCGCACTCGGAAGAGAAGCTCTTGAGCGTGCAAAAAAGATACTTGAGCCTTACGGCGGTCTTATAGATATGCATACATGGAATCATCACAACGATTGGGCAGGCAATGCAAGCAGTTTAAATCTCTACACTGAAATTTTGCCTTTTATTGACAGTATGTGGATTGGCGAAGATTTTGATATGTCAAAGAGCAGTGCCGATTTTATAATGACCGAAATGTCTGCAATACCGTACGGACTTACAAGCGAAATGCTTGGCGGCGGTGCAAAAAATTTATATGTCGGGCTTTTATATGCAATGAATTTCAGATATAAATGGTCAGATTATATTTATGAAATGTATAAGCTTTGGGATGATTTTAAAATTGAAGATAGTAAAATGCTGGGATATTGGCATAGTCAAAATCCAATATCAACAGGTAACGAAAATGTTAAGTGTACAGTGTATTTAAAAGGCAAGACGGCAATGATTTGTCTTTATAATTTTTCGGCAAAAAAAGAAAGTGTCTGCCTGAATATAAACAAAGATCTGCTCGGTTTTGATTATTCTGATATATTGCAAATACCGGAAATTAACAACTATCAAAAAGGCGGCAATATTTTGCTTTATGATAATATAGAGTTAGATAGCAGAAAGGGAATAGTGTTATATATTCAGTCGAGGTAAAAAAATGGAGATTATAACTAAAAAAATTAATAATGAATATAGGTTTTTTTTGAAAAATAATTCTTCAGAAACAATATATCCGGATGAAGTAATTGTAATGAGCGGAAAAATGCCGTTTAAGAAGAATACCAGAGCATATTGCGATGGATTTAACATGCTTAGTCAATATATCGGAACTGTTGGAAATATGGAATGTATGGGGCCTTATTCAGATGGCGGACACTACAAGCTGCCACAAAAAGACGGATATTTTACAGGATACAACTATGCGCTTTTTTTCGAAAAGCAAACAACATTATGGGGTTTTACTTCATGCAGAAGATTTTGCGGAGAGATTCGTTTTAATGCCGGTAAATATGAAATTGCGGAAAGATTATATAATATTCCGATAAGAAGCGGGGAGATTGCAGAGCTTGAAAGTTTTTGCATTTTAACCGGAGAAAAAAATAATGTTTTGGATATTTTTGCAAAATTAATTCAAAAAAATCACCCCGCAAGAAAAACAAAAACACCTCCGTCAGGATGGTGTTCATGGTATTGCTTTGGTGATGATGTTACCGAAAAAGATATAGAGAATAACATGAGTGTAATGAAAGAAAATTTTGATTTCATGAAATATGTTCTCATAGACGACGGGTATCAGAAAAAAATGGGAGATTGGCTTAAAGACAGTACAAAATTTGGTAGCATGAATAAAATATGCGGCAAAATAAAAGCGTCGGGAATTTTACCGGCCATATGGGTGGCACCATTTATTGCCGAAAAAAACTCGGAATGTTTGACAAAACATCCGGAATATTTTGTTCGGGACGAAAAAGGAAATCCTCTTGCGGCAGATAGAGTGAGTTTCGGCGGATGGCGTTGTGCTCCGTGGTATATGCTTGACGGTACAAATCCGACGGCTGTAAAGTATATAAAAAATGTATTTATTGAAATAAAAAAAAGATATGGGTGCAATTATTTTAAGCTTGATGCAAACATGTGGGGAATATTGCCGTTTGGGAAAAGGTACGACAGTACCAAAACACCGATAGAAGCATATCGGAATATTATGAAAGCAATTTGCGAGGCGGCAGGGGAGGACGGATTTGTTTTGGGCTGTAACGCTCCTATGTGGGCAAGTCTGGGACTGGTAAACGGAATGAGAACAAGCGGAGATGTTTCAAGGAATATTAACACATTTGAACTTTCCGCAAAAGAAAACTTGTTTCGGGCATGGCAGAACAATAAGCTTTGGCTTTGTGATCCGGACTGCATAACTATAGCAAATAATATAAAAAATATGGTTGATGGCGGCGGAAAAACTGCCGAAAGTGAAATTTTAACCGAAACAGAATTTTACTATTGCACGGCATATTTATTTGCAAGCGGAGCAAATATTTTATTTTCCGGAGATGATATGACGCTATATTCAAAAAAACAAATAGAAACTATAAAAAAAATAAAAATTTCAGACAATGATAATATTTGTTTTGAAGACGATAAATTTGAAATCAGTAAAAACGGAAGATATATTGTAATATTAAATGATTCGGATAAAGAAAAAAGTTTTAATTTAAACTGCGGAAAAATGAAGGATTTTTTTGATAAAAAAGATATTATAAATCCTGTAAAAGTATCTGCACACAGCGGAAAGATAATTGAGTTTTCGCATTGATTAGTGAATAGATTTATTAAATCTATATAAAAAAACAAAAAAACGGAGGAATGAAACATGAAAACAAAAAAGAATATAGCACTGTTTTTAGCTGCAGTGCTGATGGCAGGTGCCGCATCGGGATGCGGCGGAAAAAAAGAAAATGCCGACGGCACAATAAGCTTGTCTGTCGGACTTTGGCCTGATGAAACAAATCCAAAAAATTTGGAAAGTATGAATAAGCAAAAGGATGAGTTTATGGCTGCAAATCCGGATATCACAATAGTTCCGGATACATATAAGTATGATACCAAAACTTTTACAATGAAGGCTGCGGCAAATCAGCTTCCAAATATGTTTAAACCGTGGTTTACGGAGATTAAGCAGCTTATAAAAGCAGGTTATGTGGCAGACATTACCGATGCAATGAAAGCTCATAAATTTGATACAGGACTTAATCCTGAGCTTATAAAGCTTGTGACCGGTGATGATGGGAAAATTTACGGAGTGCCTACGGATGCGTATGTTCTCGGAATGTTTTTGAACAAGGATTTATTTAAGCAGGCAGGTTTGGTAAATGCTGACGGAACGGTTAAGATTCCCGATACATGGCAGGATGTTGCGGAGGATTCAAAAATTATTAAAGAAAAAACGGGTAAAGGCGGACTGATATTGCCAACGACAAATAATTGCGGCGGCTGGCTGTTTTTAAATATTGCATGGAGTTATGGAGTTGATTTCTGCAAACAGCGTGATGACGGTACATGGGAAGCTATATTTGATACTCAAGAAGCAAGAGATGCACTTCAATATATAAAAGATTTAAAATGGAAATATAATGCGCTTATGGATGATATAGCAATAGATCAGGATACAATGTACAAGTATTTCGGTAGCGGTCAGGGGGCAATGATAATTGCTACTCCGCCGATAAGTATGGCACCATGGGGAATGGATAACTCTAATGTAATGGTTACGCAAATGCCGAAGGGGCCAAAAGGAAGATTTGCTCAAATGGGAGGAAATCTTTGGATGTTCTCAAAAGCATCAACACCCGAACAGATTGATGCAGGCTTTAAATGGCTTGAATTTACGGGCTTTGCTCCCGAGATGACTCCGGAAATGGAAGAACAATATAAAGCATCTTGTGAGCGGACTGTTAATTCAGGCAGTATTATAATCGAAAGAGAATCTTATGATGTATGGACAAATCCGGAAACACTTGAAAAAAGGCGTAATATAAGAAAGCAATATTCTAATGTTGATTATAATGACTACAAAACATATTTCGAACCGGATAATCTGACAATCAACCTTGAGCCTGCCGCTTGTGCTCAGCAATTATATGCGGTTTTGGATAAGTGTATACAGGAAGTTATCACAAATGAAAATGCCGATGTTGATGCATTAATTAAAAATGCATGTGAAGACTATCAAAAAAATCATCTTGACAAAATGTAATAATACATATAACATTTATCAGAATGTTATAGGGTGTACAACAGCCGCGAACATTTAAATAAGTTTGCGGCTGTTGTAAATATAATCTAAGTAGTTTTTGTGGGCTGAAAGCAAAATTTGGCTTTCAGTCCGTAATTACAGCATAGAATGAAATTGCCGGCATGTCAAGGGTGCCCTCGTAAGAGGGCGTGCATCTACCCTTGACTTGTCGGTGATTTTATGCTACCCGGGCAATCTGTCGGCAAAGAATATCTTTGCTCCGATGTGCATTATTTTTTACTCCCCATATAAAATTTGTTTTTTTCACAAGCCTTTGCCTGAAGATTATTAAGTGCTTCACCGAAATTAGTAATTTAAGGAGAGTGCCGCAAG
>CAKSJU010000139.1 GCA_934463455.1 uncultured Clostridia bacterium
GTGAATAATATTTTTCTCGAGGGATGCAAATAAAAAATAACGCACGCCCGAAAATGCTCTGCATTTTCAGGGGTGCGTTTAAAATTCACACGGTTCCACCCTGATTATGATTTTTCAAAAAGAGAAAATCATCACTCAAAATCCTTTAACGCAAGGAAAAACGGCTCTGCTTAATTGAATTACCGTTAGGCAGGCGACTCCAAAGCGGTATTCACTTATCCGCCATGCAAAGGAATACTTCCAGCCGCGATATTCCCTCTCTTTTTGCAAGACTTGCGGAAAGCTACTGTCTTCTTCACGGTCTTTATATATATTATGCCACCGCCTCAGCCATTTGTCAAGAGAAATTTTCAAAAAAATCTCAAAAATAATTAATTTGCCCTGCCGCAGGAAACCGTAATTTTTTTCACAAGCCGCAAAAGCTTTTCATCCGCTTCTCCCTTTTTCAATCTCCAAATCCAATTTTTCCCTACTGTGGACGGTACGTTTATCCGCGCTTCTTTTCCCAGTCCCATGTAGTCCTGAAGCGGTATAATACAAATGTCCGCAATACTTCGCATAACCGCTCCGATAAGCGGAATATTCATTTTTCCCGCAGGTGTATACCAATCGCACAAATAATCCCGCACGGCTTTTTCTTCCGCCGGAGTAATATCCGTATACCACTCCGCAATTGTGGGATTGTCATGCGTTCCGGTATATGCCGCACAGTTATTGATATAGTTATGCGGCAAATAGTCGTTTGTATTGCCGGTATCACGCGCATCGAAAGCAAATTGCAGCACTCTCATTCCCGGAAATCCGCACTTTTTCAAAAGCTCCTTTACCGAATCGGTGACAAAACCGAGGTCTTCCGCAATAAATCTTTTTTCGCCCAATTCTTTTTTTATTGCCTCAACCAGCTCTTCACCCGGCGCGGTTTTCCACTCACCCAAAATTGCATCCTCACTGCCGGACGGGATTTGGTAATATTGGTCAAACCCGCGGAAATGGTCTATTCTGACAATATCAAATAAGCGAAAAGCATGCCTTATTCTATTAATCCACCACTTGTAATTTTCCCTTTTATGCTCCTCCCAATTATATATCGGATTCCCCCAAAGCTGTCCCTTCGGCGAAAATCCGTCCGGCGGACAGCCCGCAACAAACGTCGGATTATTCTTTTCGTCCAGCATAAAAAGCCTGGGATTTGCCCAGACATCCGCGCTGTCCGCCGAAACATAAATCGGCAAATCACCGATAATTTCTATCCCGTTATTGTTTACATATTCTTTTAAGCTTTCCCATTGCTCATAAAATTTATATTGAATATATTTGTAAAATTCCACGCTTTCGGAAAGCATTTGAGCATATCGGTTTTTATCCTCACGCATGGCAATATCTTTATTCCATTTTGTATGCTCCGCGCCTTTAAAATATTCTTTAACCGCCGTAAACAGCGCATAATCTTCAAGCCATGATTCATTTTCTCTGCAAAAGCGTTTGAATTTTTCGTCACTCTCCGCCCCGCTTCGGACATATGCGGTTTTCAATAGTTTGTACCGGGAATTATATAGCTTTTCATAATCTATATACCGTTCCTCCGTTCCGAAATCCGCACCGTCACATTCTTTTTTTGTCAGTAAACCCTCGTCAATTAATCTTTCAAGGTCAATCATGTAGGGGTTTCCGGCATAGCTTGAAAATGATTGGTACGGCGAATCCCCAAAGCTTGTAGGCCCTATCGGCAATATCTGCCAATAGGATTGCTTCGCTTCTGCCAGCCAATCGGCAAATTTATATGCTTCTTTCGAAAAACAGCCGATTCCGTAATCGGACGGCAGGCTTGTTACGGGAAGTAAAATCCCCGCCGCTCTTTTTTTGTTTTGTTCCATTTTTACCTCCCGATTTTATTGTTATTGATATAGTTTGAATATTGGTGAGATATGCAGCTTTTTTCTTTTTTCATGTGTGATAAAAGCAAGTAGGCTGCCAATATGATAAGCGACAGCGTACAGGTGGTACTCCGAGCTTTGAATATTGGTGAGATATGCAGCTTTTCTCTTTTTTCATGTGTGATAAAAGCAAGTAGGTTGCCAATATGATAAGCGACGGTGTACAGGTGGTACTCCGAGCTTTGAATATTGGTGAGATATGCAGCTTTTCTCTCACATGAGGTGCCAAATATCAGCAGCGTATTCCTTAACCACTCTCTCGGCAGAAAAGTAGCCCGCTTTACTGATGTTGATGAGAGCTTTTTGTGACCAGGCTATTGGATTGAGATAATCTTGAAGCATTTTATCTTTGGTTTCAAGATAGGAGTCGAAATCGAGGAGGGTCATGAAATAATCTTTGTTAATCAATTCATTTTTCAGGCGGAAAAGGCTTTCGCTGCTTCCGTATTTCATAAGGTGGTCATCGGTTATAAAGTCGACGGCGGCTTTTACTGTTGAATTACTTTCATATATCGAATGGGAATTATAGCTGCCTTCTTTATATTTATTTATCACCTCTTCGCTTGACGCTCCGAAAATATATATATTATCATCGCCCACAAGCTCATGAATTTCTACATTTGCGCCGTCCTCCGTACCGAGAGTTACCGCGCCATTAAGCATAAATTTCATATTTCCGGTGCCGCTTGCTTCCTTTGACGCAAGAGAAATTTGCTCCGATATATCACATGCCGGAATCAGTTTTTCCGCAGCGGTTACATTATAATTTTCAACCGGTACGACTCTTAAATATTTTTTTGCTTCTTCATCATTTTCTATAAGCTGTGAAAGGCACAGAATAAGGTGAATTATATCCTTTGCAATAGTATATGCAGGTGCTGCTTTTGCGCCGAAAATTGCCGCTGTCGGCGTTTTCGGAATTTTTCCCGCTTTAATCTTTAAATATCTATCGATAAGATAAAGCACATTCAGCTGCTGTCTTTTATATTCATGCAAACGTTTTACCTGAATATCGAACACAAAATCATCGCTGATTTTTATACCTCGGTTTTCTTCAATAAAATCCGCAAGCTTTTTCTTATTATTCTTTTTTATTTGCGCCAAGCGCATTAAGACCTTTTCATCATTTTTATATTTTTGCAGTTTTTCAAGCTCGGAAGCGTCGGTCTTAAATCCGCTGCCGATAAGCTCCTCCAAAAATGTGCAAAGCTCCGGGTTGCTTTTTACAAGCCATCTTCCGAACGCTATTCCGTTAGTTTTATTATTGAACTTTTCCGGATAAATTTTATAAAAATTATTAAGCTCGCTTTTTTTCAAAATATCCGTGTGCAGTGCCGCAACTCCGTTTATGCCAAATCCGAAATGAATTGCAATATGTGCCATGCAAACCCTATTTTCGCGGTCTATAATATATACCGATTCATCGTCAAATTCCCGTCTTATTCTGCTGTCGAGCATTTCTATGATAGGAATAAGCTCCGGCACGGCTTCTTTCATAAACTCAAGCGGCCATTTTTCAAGAGCCTCCGCCAATATCGTATGATTTGTATACGCACATGTTTTCCTGACCGTTTCGATTGCCGTATCCGCATCCAGTCCTTTCATCCGCAAAAGGCGGATAAGCTCGGGAATAATCATTGCGGGATGAGTATCATTAATTTGTATTACCGCATATTCGTCAAGGTCATAAAAACGGCAGCCTTTTTTTACGCACTCGTCAAGTATAAGCTGCGCAGCGGAGCTTACCATAAAATACTGCTGATAAATTCTGAGCTTTCTGCCCGCTTCGTCACTGTCATCAGGATAAAGAAATAACGTAAGATTTTTTTCAATATCTTTTTTATCAAAAGAAATCCCGTCCTTTACCATATCCTCCGACACGCCCTCTATGTCAAAAAGATGTAAATATCTTGTCGGTTTGTCATAGCCGGTCACAGCAAGATTATACATCCTCGATTTAACGGTTTTATTTCCCAGACGTACATTAAAGACCGTATCTGTTTTGATAAGAGGATTTTTTTCTTCAAGCCATTTATCCGGATATTCCTTTTGCATATTTTTCTCAAACCGCTGACGAAACAAGCCGAAATGATACAAAAGCCCCACACCCTCGCCGTTTAAATCAAGATTTGCGGCGGAGTCCATAAAGCACGCGGCAAGCCTGCCCAATCCGCCGTTTCCGAGCGACGGCTCCGGCTCTTCCTTTTCTATCTCGGCAAGACTTTTTCCGTTCCTTTTTAAAATTGCTTCGGTCTCATCATACAATCCGAGATTAATCAAATTCATTATAAGAAGCTTTCCCACAAGAAATTCCGCCGAAATATAGTAAAGCTTCTTTTTCGTTTCTTTTGCCTTTTTCTCTTTTGCCGCCTCGATTGCCATATTCGTAAGCGCGTAATATATCTCCTTATTGCTGCAGCTTTCCAAAGGCTTCTGACATTCTTTTTTTAATCTCTCTTCTATATTCATTTCAATCTCCATTCCGCCGTGCGTGCATCGGCACAAAATCTCTTTTAATAATACAATATTTATATTTTCCTACAGTACAATATATTATTCAATATCGGAAGACAATAATTGACAAATTAAAAAAATAATGATATAATTCAAACATAAGTTTGAACACAAAAATTCAACAGCGGGGAATTTTTAAA
>CAKSJU010000140.1 GCA_934463455.1 uncultured Clostridia bacterium
GGCCAAAGTCCAACCTTCAAGTTAATTTTGCCGCTTTCCTCTCCGTTTCCGCATCCCGAAGCTGCTGCCAGCAAAAGCGCCGCAAGCGTGAGCGAAATTGTTTTCTTCATTTTCATAATAAAACCCTCCATTTATTTAATTACTATATTTTGATTTTATCATTTTTATTAAGAAAAGTCAAGCATCCGATTAATTTATTCGAACTTTTTTCTGTTTTTACATACCGATTGGCAGATTCACATGACAGCATAAAATATAACAAATGATAATTTATGAAATTTTATTGAATAAACATCGCATCACCGAAGCTGAAAAATCTATACTTTTCTTTTACGGCGGTATTATACGCATTTAAAATATTTTCCCGTCCCGCAAGTGCGCTCACAAGCATAATAAGCGTAGATTCCGGCAAATGAAAATTGGTTATTAGCGCGTCTGTCACATGAAATTCCTTTCCGGGATAGATAAATATATCCGTCCAGCCAGATTGTTCATGCAATTTGCCCCCGTTCATTCCTGCGGTTTCAAGCGTTCTTGTCGCCGTCGTTCCGACAGATATAACCCTTTTCCCCGCTTTCTTTGTTTTATTTATCAAGTCTGCCGTTTCCTGCGGAAGAATATAGTATTCCGAGTGCATTTTATGGTCAAGAATGTTATCGGCTTTTACCGGGCGGAATGTGCCGAGTCCCACATGGAGGGTGACATAACCTATATTAACTCCCTTCGCTTTTATTTTTTCAAGCAATTCCTTTGTAAAATGAAGTCCCGCGGTCGGTGCTGCGGCAGAGCCGGGATATTTTGCATATACCGTCTGATAGCGGGATTTATCTTCAAGCTTCTTTGTAATATAATGCGGAAGCGGCATTTCGCCGAGCTTATCCAGCACCTCTTCAAAAACTCCGTCATACTCAAATCGTACAATTCTTCCGCCGTCATTCAAAACCTTTGTAACTTCTGCCCTAAGCTCACCGTTTCCGAATACAAATCTTGACCCTTCTTTTGCTTTTCGTCCCGGACGGAGAATTACCTCCCATTCATTGAGCGTACGCTTATTCAGAAGCAAAAATTCTATTGCTCCTCCGCTTTCTTCCTTTTTTCCGTAGAGTCTTGCGGGAATTACCTTGGTATCGTTAAGAATTAGGCAATCGCCCTCATTCAGCTCTTCAACAATATCATAAAAATGTTTATGCCTTATTTCGCCTGTTCTTTTATCAAGGCACATAAGCCGCGAATGCGTTCTCTCTTTTGCCGGCTCCTGCGCAATCAGCTCCTGTGGCAAATCATAGTAAAAATCTTTTTTATCCATTATCTTAAAATCCCCTTTTATGATATTTTATCGCCCAAATCATTCTCCGTAAAATTCGCATTGTCACCGCTCGGAACGGTTATTTTCGGCAGGCACTTTATAATGCCCTCCGCAACGCCCGACGCCAGCTTATACTGATAATCGGGATTAAGCAAATTTCTCATTTCGGCGTCATTTGTTATAAATCCTATTTCCACAAGGCACGCCGGCATTTGGCTTGTCCGTGTTACGACATGGTTTTCCGCTTTTACCTTTCGGTTTTTTGCACCGGTTTGAGCAATCAGTGCAGAAAGGATTTTTCCGGCAAGCTCCTTACTGGTTGTTCCATAATCTGCCGAATTGTTCTGTTCGGAATAATAAACCTCTATTCCGTTGGGAGATTCACTCGACGCCGAATTTGAATGTATGCTCACAAAAACCGCCGCATCAAGCGAATTTGCATAATCGGAGCGTTCCGTCAATGTCGGATAGGTATCGCCCGTTCTTGTCATTTCGACTTTTACTCCGTTTGAGCGCAATATATCAACCGTTTTTAATGCAACAGCAAGATTTATATCCTTTTCCTTTTTATACTCTCCGTCGAAGTCGCGTCCCGCACCTCCGTCACTTCCTCCGTGACCTGCGTCTATAACAACAATTTTTTCTTTTTCCGCCGTTTGTTCGGCTTTTTTTACGGTTGTTATCATAAGAGTTTTTTTATCTGCCGAAAGTTTACTTGAAAAGCTTTTCAAATTTTCCGTATCAAGAGCAATCCGAACATAATCGTCATGCACTCCGACTCTTATTTTCTTTACCGCCGCTTTATTTACATTTATGCTGCCCGGAAGCTTGCTTTCACTGTTTTTTATATCAACATAAACAACTCCCGAGGAAGTTTTTTCCGCTTTTGATACGGATTTCATTTCCGCATTTGATTTAATCGAAATCATAACTGCGTCACCCGAACGTTTACAATATACATCCGAAAGCACAACAGCCTGTTTTTCGGTATTTATTTCGATAGCACTCCCGGTAAAGTTCACTTCATAGCCGAGAGTTTCCGAAATAAATCTGACCGGAACCATTGTTTTTGCAGACTCACCTTTTTTTGAAATAAGCTTCGGTGCAACACCGTCTAAAAAAGTTTTCTCTTCACCGTTTACACTCAGCTTATCACTGCCTATTTTCATATTAAGCCTAATTCCGTTTCCCTCTATGTAAATCCCTTTTGTTTCTCCGTTATAATTAACCTTTGCCCCCGCGGCTTCAAACACTTCACGAACAGGCACAAGTGCCCTATCGTTAAATATTATCGGCTCAAGCGGAGTTTCTATACTTTTACCGTTTACATATAATTTATAAACACTGCCCGAATACTCATGAACTCCGTCATCATATTCAAGCAGCATTGCCGCAGCTGCCTGCGCTGCCATAAATACTGCCAATATACACATCAAAAGCAATATCACTGTTTTTTTCATCTGTCCACCAGTTTCCTTTCAATAAAAACAATCCGCCGATTAAAATAGTACTACGCCTCGTCCTCTTTTTTTAAAGCTATTTTGAAATGTTTATATGCCTCCGGAGTTACAATCCGCCCGCGCGGAGTTCTCGCAATAAAGCCAAGCTGCAAAAGATACGGCTCATACACATCCTCGATTGTATTTGCTTCTTCGCCGATAGTTGCCGCAATAGTTTCCAATCCTACCGGTCCGCCTCCGAAGTTTTTCACCATGGTAAAAATCATTTTTCGGTCAATTTCATCAAGACCTATACAGTCTACCTCCATCATGTCCATTGCCGCGCACACTACCTCTCTGGTTATAACGCCGTCATATTTAACCTGCGCAAAATCCCGCGCACGTTTTAAAAGCCTGTTTGCAATACGAGGTGTTCCGCGCGAACGTGACGCAATTTCCGCCGCTCCGTCAATATCCGTCTTAACCTCCAAAAGCCTGGATGACCGCATGATAATTTTGATAAGTTCTTCATTTGTATAAAGCTCAAGTCTCGACATCACTCCGAAACGATCCCGCAAAGGTGCCGTCAGAAGTCCTGCGCGCGTTGTTGCACCGATAAGCGTGAATTTAGGCAAATCGAGTCTTATAGATTTTGCAGACGGACCTTTCCCGATTATAATATCGAGTGCGTAATCCTCCATTGCCGGATATAAAATTTCCTCAACCGTACGGCTTAACCTATGTATTTCATCTATAAACAAAATATCATGCTGCGACAAGTTCGTTAAAATAGCCGCCAAATCTCCCGCCTTTTCTATTGCAGGACCGCTGGTTATCCTTATGTTTACACCCATTTCATTGGCTATTACCCCGGCAAGCGTTGTTTTTCCCAAGCCCGGAGGTCCGTACAAAAGGACATGGTCGAGAGCTTCTTTTCTGTCCTGTGCCGCTTTTATGAATATCTCTAAATTTCCTTTTACCTTTTCCTGTCCGATATATTCCGAAATCCGGTGCGGTCTCAATCCTGTTTCAATTTCCGCGTCCTCCTCGATATAATCGCTTGTAATTATTCTTTCATTATCGTCAAATATCACCTTCGCCACCTACCTCATCAATCTTTTAAGCGAATTTTTTATAAGCTCTTCCAAAGTATTGCCGCTTGATTTCGACACTGCCTGTTTCGCTTCCTGAGCAGAATATCCCAGTACCGTCAGAGCACTGACCGCCTCGGAAAATGTATCGCTCGCTTCAATATCCTCTGCCATTTCGGAATCAATTGCTTCAGAGGTTTTTATTTTATCCTTAAGCTCCAGAATAACGCGCTGTGCCACCTTCGGTCCAACTCCGGCAGCTTTGGTAATGGTTTTTGAGTCTCCCGTTATAATTGCAAGCGCAAGCCGCTCGGGACTTGCAACCGACATTATTGAAAGAGCGGCTTTCGGTCCCACTCCCGACACCGAAAGCAAATTTAAAAACATCCCGATTTCTTCATTTGTTGTAAATCCGTATAAATCCATAATATCTTCCCGGACATACAAATATGTATACAAAGTGACTTCTCCCAAAGACTTTGAAAGCTGTTCGAGAGCTGTCTGAGACGTAAAAATTTTATAGCCGATACCGTTGTTGTCTATAACGGCATAATTTTCACCTCTCGTTATATATTTTCCCTTTATGTAATAATACACTCACATCACCCTGTCATTCATATAGTTATCCATTGAATATGATATACCAATTACGAAATTATGTCAAGTTAATATTCATTAATTTTCTTTTACATATTCGTGACATTAAAAAAT
>CAKSJU010000141.1 GCA_934463455.1 uncultured Clostridia bacterium
AGATCCCGAGGTAATCACAGATGTAGAAGAAAACCGTCATGGAGGGATAGTTGACACCATTTTCGATATTGTTGATAACGATAAGTCTTGCGGACCATCCCATATTTGGCTATACTGAGAGAAACCTTTGTAAAGAACGATTGACCGACGAGGAGGGAAAATTATGCTCCCCATGCTCTTAGCAACGATTGAAAACGATGTGGATCGAGCACTGTTTGCGGAGATCTACGAGCAATACCATGAGCGAATGGAGCAGGCAGCGCTTCGCATTTTGAAAGACACTCATGATGCGGAGGACGCTGTTCAGAATGCCTTTTTGAAAATAATTCGTAATTTCGAAAAGTTTTTAGAGCTTCCCTGTAAGAAAAGACCTTTCTGGTGCGTCTGTATAGTAAAGAACGAAGCGATCACGCTCCTGCGGAAGAAGAAAAAAGCCATCATGCTGGAGAGCATGGAGGATGCATACGATGCCAGTGCCGATATTGAGAAGGCGTTGTCCTATGAGGATATCATCCGCCTGTTCGCGGGGCTGCCGGAGACCTATCGGGCAGTTCTGGAGATGAAATTCCTGCTGGACTGCTCGGGGAAGGATATCTCTCAGAAGCTCGGCATTTCAGAAAATGCGGTCAATGTACGCATTTCCCGCGGCCGCGCGATGCTTCGGGAGATTATGGAAAAGGAGGCGCTGCATCTATGACAGAGAAAGAGCTTGATGCCTTCATGAGCAAGGTGCTGCTGGATGCCATTGCATTTGATGAGGATCGCCTTGAGGAGAAAATCCCCTATGCTGCGTCTGCACGACACCGGCGTCAAATGCGAGCGATGCTGAAAGATCCCGTGCGTTGGACAAGAGAACGGGGCAAGCCTGTCTGGAAAAGGGTGCTGCAGACAGCAGCAGTCATATTATTGATGCTGTCATTGGGACTTGGCAGCGTGATGCTTGCCAGCCCGACCGCTCGGGCGAAAATTGTTCGGTGGGCTACCGAGTGGTATGAAACGCATATTGTGTTTCGCTATGCCGGAGAGGATGCCCAAGGGGAGATGCCGCGGTATGAACTGGGGGAGCTACCAGAAGGTTTTGTGGAAAATCTGGAAAGTCAATTTGTAGGCACGGGAATGACTGCCCATTTTTATGAGAACGAAAAGGGCGATGTGATCCTGTTTGAATATATCTATATGCAGCAAGGATCTTCGAGCGGTATCAGTACGGAAAATGCATATGTAATTTCTGTACCAGTCAACGACTGCGAGGGCTTATTGGTAATTCCTAAAGAAGAGGATAGCAACAGTACGCTGATGTGGTTTGATCCAGAGCATGACCTGCAGTTTACTCTTGATGCACCGCTTGGCCAAGAGGATATTCTGCACATAGCAGAGAGTGTATATTTGGTTGAAACGCCAAAATGAAAGAATTTAATAAAAAGCTGTAAGAAAGTATGCCCCCTTCTGCGTCTATTGGTCAGAAGCAGAAACAATCTGCCGAGAACACGCGAAAGGGGGTGATTTTTGTGAAAAGGATGGAGACCCCAATAAAAAGGAATGTGGCATTAGTTCTACTCCTCACGCTAATCCTTTCATCCTGCACAAAACCCGCACAAGACAAGAATCCAAAGAACACGGAGGATAACAAAGTAAGAATTCCTCAAAATGCTACAAGGGAACTCCCGCCGGAGTGGGTGAATAGGACGCTGGATGAATGGGATATCTATCAGAATGTAGATATAGATGGTGTTGGCAGCGCGGATGACCAAGTGTATGTTGGGACCTATTCCCTTGATCGCTACAGCGATGATTACTATGACGGGCTCACTTTGATCTATGTCCAGCTTGGAACGGGAGAGGTACTTGCAAAAGCGATTCCCTGCAAAGGCATTTATAAGGTACATTTCGCCAAGCTGTTTTCTGATTTCGGCGGAAATCAAATTGTTTTAGAAATAACGAATAGGGGCAGTACATACGCAGCCTCTAACATTTTCGTTATCTCTGCTTATGTTGAGGAGAGGTCAACTGGTGGAACTGATGGGGAGATAAAGAAAATCCCAGAGATTTTGTTTCTGCTGAACACGATGGGCTATGGTTATCCGACTGGCGGGACGGAGTGGCATGAGGGAATATGTTCCGACAGCTTTTCGATGGGATTGGAGATCGTTAATATTGAAGGGCTGGAGCAACAGGGCCTACAAATATGCTATCTTGCACCGCAGGAGATTGCTGGTCAAAAGAATTTTAAGGCAAGGACGATCTACTGGGATTGCGGTGCTTGGAAGGTCTGCCAGTAGAAGCTAACAAAGGCCGTTAGATAATTTACATTGAAGTAGATACCACCGAATAACACTTTTGAAAAATACTGAAAGGGGAAAAGCATGAAAAAGATATGCGTAGCCTTCTTGCTCTGTGCATCTATGGGAACCATTGCTTTCGCAAATGATCTACCTATATATAGTGAATGGGCAAAGGCGGAAGTATCTGCTGCTGAAAACGAAGGACTGCTACCGTTTGAAATGTATGATGATTGCCGGCGAGCGTTGCATAGAGACTGGGCAACAGCATTTCTTGTCAAATTCGTAGAGATAGCAACAAACGCTTCGATTGAAGGCAGCGATGTCCAAGTATTTGATGATGTACCTATTGGGCACACTATGTTTGAAGATATCAATAAGGCATACGCAATAGGAATTACAAAGGGCACTGGAGATGGCTCAAAGTTTGAGCCATACAGGGATGTGACACGAGAGGAATACGCTACTATGCTTTACCGCACATTTGACTATATTGAACAAACAATTGGTCAAAAACTCATTCTAAGATCCCTTAAGATGGTTTCTTTTGCGGATAAAGACGATATCTCCAGTTGGGCGATTGAAGCACTGGGAATCCTGTCGAACGCTGATCTGTTTCGGGGAACGGCAGAAGGGATGCTCGATCCAAAGGGCGTAATCAGCATCGAACAGGCCATTGTTTTGTCATATCGCGGAATACTATTAGTTCAGAATAGAGCGTAGGGGAACGATGTGAGTATTCCTGAGCGAGTCCTTTGCAATCAGCTTTACAGGAGTACTCAGCATTATGGGAGAGAAGAATCTTTGTATTTCATTGATGGGAAATCCGCCTTTGCTTAAAACGAGCCTTCCGATGCCCTAAAAGGAAGCTCCGCCGGGAAAGATGAAGATACCATCTTTAATTCTGACATTGAGCTTCTTCATAATTCATTCTTAAATCATTATTGCGGGCTGGTGCTCAAAATCATTTTATATTAATAAGATGTTGGAAGTTGCCGAATTCTTATAGAAAAACTGTAGCGTCAAACCTAACCGAGTATAAAAAGGCCGCCATCTCAAGGAGCTTTTGCTCACCGAGATGGCGGTCTTCTGTTATTGCGGCATATAACATTCTTTCGGGGCTCTCGCGGGAAGCAGCTTTTCAGCCCATGCTTTGCCAGTTTCACTCAGTTGCGGCGCGTTTTGCAGAACCCACAGCAGATAACGGTACGGATCGGCGGGACCGCGGCACCCTGTGGAGCCATCGCTAACCACTGGGCACTTTGCCCAGCACTGAAAGAAATGTGCCTGCGTGTTAAAATAGCACGCAAGCACACGATAGATACCTTATCGGACATTCTGCACATGGCAGAGAGCGTGTATTTGGTCGAAACGATGAAATAAGATATTTTTGCAAAAAGCTGTAAGAAAGGATACCCCTTTCCGCGTCTATTAGGTAGAAGCAGAAACAATCTGCCGAAAACACGCGGAAGGGGGTGATTTTTGTGAAAAGGATGGAGACCACAATAAAAAGGAACGTGGCATTAGTTCTACTCCTCACGGCAATCCTTTCATCCTGCACAAAACCCGTACAAGACAAGAACCCAAAGTACACGGAGGATAACAAAGCAAGAATTCCTCAAAATGCTACGAGGGAACTCCCGCCGGAGTGGGTGAATAAGACGCTGGATGAATGGGATATCTATCAGAATGTAGATATAGATGGCGTTGGTAGCGCGGATGACCAAGTGTATGTTGGGACCTATTCCCTTGATCGCTACAGCGATGATTACCATGACGGGCTCACTTTGATCTATGTCCAGCTTGGAACAGGAGAGGTCCTTGCGCAAGCCATTCTATGCAAAGGAAACTATGAAACTCACTTTGCGAATTTGATTCCTGGGCATGAAGGAAATCAAATCATTTTAGAAATTACAGATGGAAACAGTACATATTTGGCAACAAACATTTTTGTTATTGCTGTTTCCGTTGACGAGTGGCGAGTGGGGGAAAATGATGCAGATGTGATGAGAGTTCCAGTTATCAGTAAGCTGTTGGATACTACTGACTATGACAGACCTGTTGGCGGAATAGAATGGCGTGAGGGGATATCTTCTGGCAGTATCTCATACGGATTAGAGATTGTTGATATTGAAGGGCTGGAGCAGCAGGGATTGAAAATATGTTATCTTGTACCGCAGGAGATTGCTGGTCAAAAGAATTTTAAGACAAGGACGATCTACTGGGATTGCGGTGTTTGGAGGGTCTGCC
>CAKSJU010000142.1 GCA_934463455.1 uncultured Clostridia bacterium
GAGCTTTTAAAGACAAGATATAAAATAAATTTCACAAAAGAAGAAGAGGGTTATGAGATTTTGGATAAAATCGGTCGAAAGAGAGGCTGTGTAATATCCGGAGGCGAAATTGACGCAGAGCGTGCGGCAAATCTTGTGATTGATGAATTTCGTGCGTGCAGAATAGGAAATATTTCGCTGGAAAGACCCTTTGAATTTGAAGAAAGGCAGTAAAAAATGGAGAATTTAATTCAATATTTAAAAGACAACTGGGATTTATGTGTAAGAGAAAACAAGGAAGATGACGGGACGTTACTGGGATTGCCGTATAAATACACCGTTCCGTCACCGGAAACCTTTGTGGAGCTTTATTATTGGGATACGTATTTTACAAATGTCGGACTGATAAAAATAGGTAAAGCGGAGCTGGCAAAAAATAATGTTGACAATATGCTTTATTTGGTTGACAAATACGGATTTATGCCGAACGGAAACAGAACATATTACTTAAACCGTTCACAGCCGCCGTTTTTGTCGGAAATGGTAAAGGATATTTATGAATATTATAAGGATAAAATCTGGCTTGCGGGAGCGTACGGCGCACTTGAAAAGGAATATAAGTTCTGGCAGGAGAAACGCTCTTTGCCGATTGAGCTCAACAGATATGATTCCGAGCTTGCGCCTGAAGATGAAAAAACATGGGCGGATTGTCTGACGGAAAGAATAGGCTACAGACCGGAGGGGAGCGAACACGAACTTGCAAGGCATATGCTCGCAACAGCGGAAAGCGGCTGGGATATGAATCCGAGATGGGATTTTGAAGCATATAATTTTGCGGCGGTGGATTTAAATTGTCTTCTTTATGCTTTTGAAAACAATATGGCTTATTTTTCGGAAATTCTGGAAAAAGCGGATACTGCAAAATGGAAATATCGCGCGGGAGAGAGACTTGTGCGAATGAACAAATATATGGCAGATGAAAATAATATTTTTTTTGATTATAGTGTGAAAAGTAAAAAACGCAGCACAGTTTTTTCAGCTGCTTCCTATTTCCCGCTTTTTGTGCGTGCAGCTACAAAAGAACAGGCGGAGGCTTTGGCGGCAAATTTATACAGAATTGAAGAAAAATACGGAATTTTGGCATGTGAAAAGCAATGCTCCGATGTAAATTATCAATGGGGTTATCCCAACGGCTGGGCATGTCTGCAATATATTCTGATAAAAGGATTTGAAAATTACGGATATTACGATATTTCAAAACGGATTGCAAAAAAATATGTTGAGCTTACCGAAAAGGTATTTGCGGAAACGGGCAATTTTTGGGAGAAATATAATGTTGTTGAGGGCAATATAAATGTAACCAATGAATACGATATGCCAAGAATGCTCGGATGGAGTGCGGGAATATACATATATGCGAAATATTTGACGCGCTAAGGATTATATTTGTAAAACCAAGCAATAATTGTCAGTCGGGAATAATGCTTTCATAAAACTACTCCGCTTATTATAAAACCAATAAGCGGAGCAGTTTTATAAAGAACAAAATTATTCTATTACGGCTTTATTTTTGACAAGAATTTCACGGATTTTTTTGATATCCGCATCGGAAACGCTGCATTTTTGCTTGAAGGCGACTGCCGTACCTGTTCCGGCGGCTTGTCCGATAGCACAAACGGTTGGCATAATTCTGTAAGACGCTTGTGCTTCATGTGTTGAAGATATACATCTGCCGGCTACCAAAAGATTTTCGTTTTTTTGGGGACAAAGGCAACGATACGGAATAGTGTAATATTCTCCGGGAGCAAAATAATGATGACTCGTTCCTGTGCCATCCGGATTGTGAATATCTATATCATAGTTACAAGTCGCAATGCTGTCCTCAAATTTCGTGCAATTTAAAAGTTCTTCTTCACAAAGGATGTGTCCGCCTGTAATCATTCGGCTTTCTCTTATGCCAATTTCTGACGCAGTCCACAAAAGGACAGCGTTTTTAAAAGACTTTGCGGAAACTTTGAGAAAATTAAAAATCTCGAAGACTTGTTCTCGCGCTTCAATTTCCGCTTTTGTAAGATCAAAGACATCGGTAGGGTTAAGCTTTACAACTCTTGTGGTATTAAAATGCAGAACGCCGTCATGCAAAGTATCAAATGGCAAAATATCTTCACGAGGATTTTTGATTTTTCCTTCTGCCTTTGCTTTCGAATATTTTTTGTCAAGTTCGGCAAGCTCTGACCAAAATAGGACTGTATCAACACCGCCGACACGAAAACAAAGAGTCATAGGCTGGCAGAGGTTATCGCTTTTTCTGCCGAGAGTATAATCACAGCCTGCCATTACAGCCAGGTTTCCGTCACCGGTACAATCTATAAAATATTCGGCGTTTACTTCAATTTTTTGCGTTTTTGAAGCAAGAATTACCGATGTGATTTTATTATTATTGGTTTTTACGTCAATCAAAACAGCATGAAAAAGAGGGAAAATATTTTCCTTTAATATCATTCTGTTCAATACAAGCTTAAGCTTTTCCTCATCAAAAACAGCTTGACAATTATATTCATATCCGTTTAATTTTTTTAACTCATCGAGAATTTCGGAAAAAATGCCGGCAGATATGAGCTTATCACCGCTTCTAAAAGGCATAAACGGATTAACAAGACAATTTACGGCTGCTCCTCCGAAGCAATTGCTTTTTTCCGCTATCATAACCTTAAGCCCTTCTCTTGCTGCGGAAATTGCAGCGGCAACACCTGCAAAACCACCACCGATAATTACTGCGTCAAAATTCATTCCCATCACTCCTAAAAATATTTTCTATTATTATAACATTTAATATCAAAAAAAGCTTGCAAAAAAGATACTAAAATGATACAATTTATCAAAGAGGTGGTAAAAAGTGCAAATTCTAAGTTTAAATGAATTTATAAAATTTTTACATCAGAGTACAGGAATACAAATTTGTTTGCATGATATATCGGGAATTTTGGCTGATGAAAATCTTTATGCGGAGCATAAATATACTATTCATTCATCTGAATTCTGTTCTGCCGCAAAGACAACGCGGCGAGGATTGAATTTGTGTATGAAATGCAGAAAGCTTGCTAATCAAAAAGCGGTATATGGCGGCGAATGTTTTTGCGGCAGCTGTGCATATGGATTATCGGAACTTGTATATCCGGTAATAATTGATTTTGAGATAAAATATATAATTTATGTTGGAAATGTCATACAGGACATAGAGAAAACAAAGCGAAAGATTGAAGGTATCTGTAAATTGACCGGGGTTAATTCGGAAAAACTGAAAATGCTTTCAGAAAACTGTAAAAAGGTTAACAACAAAGATATATTGCTTGGAGTTGCATACATGGTGAAAAGTTATATAGCTTTGATTTTGAAAAATTGTGAAAATGATAAGCGAAAAGGCGATATGCAAGGTGTTGTGCAGGATATCAAACAGTATATCGATGCTGAATTCAGCGGAAATATTACATTAAGAGATTGTGCAGAGCTTTATTTTGTAAATGAAAAATATTTGGGAAGAATATTTAAAAAAAATATCGGAATGAGTTTTCATAAATATTTGAATTTTGTAAGGTGCGAAAGTGCAAAAAAAATGATGAAATGCGGCTTGAGGAAAATAACCGAAATTGCATTTGCCTGCGGATATTCGGATGTCACATATTTTAATCGCGTATTTAAGCAAATGTACGGACTGACTCCGGGAGAGTATAGAAGTAACGCCTGCCCGATTTGCGATTGAAAATGGCACCGGTATTCTAAAATATTAAATATTTTAGAATCAACTTTTTTGGCTATCCGGCATAATATATCATGGGCAAAAAATCCTTAGTTTTCATTGAAACAGAGGTTTGCTATGAGTGAAATAATAAGAAGTATTGACGCGCTTGCGCCAAATGCGCAAAAAGCCTGCCGCCTTTTTTTAAAAAGGTGTGAGGAAGAGAATTTGAAAGTGCGGATAACCGAAACCTACAGAACACAGGAAAGGCAGGATGAGCTTTATGAGCAGGGGAGAACAATGCCCGGAAAAATTGTAACATGGACAAGAAACAGCCGTCACACTGCAAGACATGCATGGGATATATGTCAGGATATAAAAGGAGAAGAGTATTCCGATACCGGATTTTTTGTATCCTGCGGAAAAGTGGCAGAACGCCTTGATATAACATGGGGAGGCAATTGGAAAAATCGCGATATAACTCATTTTGAGGTAAGTGCAGATTGGTCTGTACCGGAGGAGGAGAGCGGTATGACAGAAGCGGAAAGAAAAGAGTTTGAACATTACAAGGGTGTTATTGACAGACTCGCAGACAGAGTGTATAAGCTGGAGCACCCGATGATATATAATTACATTGACGAGAATATGCCGGAGTGGGCAAGAGAAACTGTTCAGAAGCTTGTTGACAATGGAACATTAAAGGGTGAAGATGAAGGCAGGCTTGAGCTGACTTATGACATGCTCAGAATACTTGTTATTCTTGATCGGGCAAAAGTTTTTAAATAATAAGGGGCTGTTTAAAA
>CAKSJU010000143.1 GCA_934463455.1 uncultured Clostridia bacterium
GCGGTTATATTTATAAATCAGCTCCGGGAAAAAGTCGGAGTTATGTACGGAAATCCGGAAACCACTCCCGGCGGACGTGCTTTAAAATTTTTCTCGTCGGTGCGTCTTGAGGTAAGACGGCAGGAGGCTATTAAAAACGGAACCGAAATTATAGGAAATAAAACAAGGGTAAAAGTTGTTAAAAATAAAGTGGCACCTCCGTTTAAGGAAGCGGAATTCGACATTCTCTACGGCAAAGGAATTTCCAAAGAGGGGAATATTTTGGATGCTGCGGTAAGCCTTGATATTATTCAAAAATCGGGAGCGTGGTTTTCTTATAACGGTGAACGTCTCGGTCAGGGACGCGACAATATAAGACGTTATTTAGAGGAAAATCCTGACTTTTGCAGTAAAATTGACGGTTTGGTAAGAGAAAAACTCAATATAAATACAGGGAAAAAAACGGTTGTTGAAATTAACGAAAATAAATGATTAATTTTTACTTTATCGTGTATCTTAACTAAAATTTTACATACTTTATAAAAATTGATTGACGATTTGTGTTTTTTTTAGTATGCTATGGTATAAGGGGAAGTTGTTTACGTATTTTTTTGAGATATATTTTCCACAATAAGAACATCAACAGGATATTATTTTTTATAATTTTTCAGGGGGGATTTATGTATGTTTTCAAAAAACGTAGTTGTGCAAAATCAAGTGGGACTTCACGCGAGACCGGCTACCTTTTTCATACAAAAAGCAAATGAATTTAAGGCAAGCGTTTGGGTTGAAAAAGATGAAAGAAAAGTTAATGCAAAGAGCTTGTTGGGAGTGTTGTCTCTCGGAATAACAAAAGGGACGACGATAAATATAATTGCGGACGGCTCTGATGAAAATGAGGCGGTAGAGGTTTTGGTACGCTTGATTGCTTCGAATTTTACCGAGTAATAAAAAAGACATTAAGGACGGCTCTACATTATTTTTAATGATGTAGAGTTTTTTCTTCCGATAAAAAGGTGGAAACATGTTTGATTTAAAAGAAGAACTTAAAAATTTGCCGGATAAGCCGGGCGTATATCTTATGCACAATGCAGAGAATACCGTTATATATGTCGGCAAAGCAAAAATATTAAAGAACAGAGTTCGGCAATATTTTCAAAACAGCGCGTCACATACTCCGAAAGTGAGAGCAATGGTATCTCATATATCTTATTTTGAGTATATCGTTACCGATTCGGAGGTTGAAGCGCTTATTTTGGAGTGCAATTTAATAAAAAAATACCGCCCGCGGTATAATATACTTTTAAAGGATGATAAACAATATCCGTATTTAAAGGTGACAATAAATAAAGAATATCCGCAGATATTGAAGACGAGAGAATTAAAAAATGACGGAGCAAAATATTTCGGCCCGTATATGGGTGTCAATACGATAAAAAATAATCTTGAAATAATCCGGAAAATTTTTAAGCCGCCGACATGCTCAAGGCGTTTTCCACAGGATATAGGAAAGGGCAGACCGTGCCTCAATTACCATATTAACAATTGTTTTGCGCCTTGCATGGGAAATGTGTCAAAAGAAGATTATCAGAGAGTTTTTTACGAGATATGCTCATTTTTGGAGGGAGACCACAAAAAACTTTTGGAGCAGTTTGAAAAGGAAATGCAATCCGCAGCCAATAATTTTGAATATGAAAAGGCAGCGGGAATAAGAGATAAAATAAAAGCTGTGCAGGCTTTATCTCAAAAACAGAAGATAATAAATTCGGATTCGCAGAACGACTTGGATATAATTGCGCTTGCAGCGGCAGATGATAAGATGTTTGCGGAGATATTTTTTGTGCGCGGCGGAAAAATTATCGGACGCGAGAATTTTAAAATAGATCAAGCGGGAGATGCGGATGCGAAAATCATAATAAGTGATTTTATAAAACAGTTTTATTTGGATAAAAGTGATATCCCGCCTTTAATTCTTACCGAGACGGAAGCAGAGGATGCTCAAACAATATCAGAATGGCTTTCGGCAAAGCGCGGCAAAAAGGTTGAACTGTTAACACCTCAGCGCGGTGAAAAGAAAAAGCTTATGCTGATGGTGAAGAAAAATGCAGAAATTGCCGCCGGAAATTGGATTATTGCAAAGCTCAAAGAAAAAGAAAAAAATACCACTCTTTCGGCATTTTCCGAGATGATTGGCTTAAAGACGGAAGCCAAAAGGATAGAGGCATATGATATTTCAAACATATCGGGAGCAGATAATGTTTCCGCTATGGTTGTATTTGAAAACGGAAAACCTGCTAAGAGTAAATACAGAAAATTTAAAATAAAAACAGTTGAGGGCAGCGATGATTATTCTTCAATGAAAGAGACGCTGTACAGACGTTTTAGGCATGCGCTTGAAGAAAAGCAGCAGATTGAAATGGGCGAGCTTGAACGTAAAAACGCTAAATTTCTTCCTTACCCCGATGTTATTTTAATAGACGGAGGAAAAGGGCATTTGAGCGCGGCAGAGGAAATCCTGGAACAAATGGACATCGACATTCCTTGCTTCGGAATGGTAAAGGACAATCGGCACAGAACGAGAGGGCTTGTTGCCCAAAACGGTGAAATAGGTATAAGTGCTGTTACCGGAGTATTTAATTTTGTTACGCGCATTCAGGATGAAGTGCATAGGACGGCTATTTCGTATCATCGTTCGCTGCACAAAAACCAAAGCATGAAATCGGAGCTTGAAAATATTTCCGGAATAGGTGAAAAACGCAGAAAAATCCTGCTCGGACATTTCAAAACTGTTTCGGCTATTGCACAGGCGGATTTATCGGAGCTTGAAAATATTTCGGGAATGACCTCAAAAAGCGCACAAGCGGTTTGGGATTATTTTCATAAGGAGTAATTATTTTGTTTGAATTGATAGAAAACGGGAATTTGAAATATTATAAAATAACGGAATTTGAGCAGAGCGGACTTGTTAATCATTGCTTTACGACAAAATGCGGAGGCGTGAGCAAAGGAATATATGAAAATATGAACTTCAGATTTCATTCGGATGACCCAAGAGAAAATGTTATTCGAAATTTTGAAATAATAAGCGAAGAAATAGGCGTTGATACTAAAAATCTTGTTTTGTCAAACCAAATCCATGAAGACAAAATAATAAAAGTAACACGAGCGGATTGCGGAAACGGTATATACTTTCCCAATAAATTTGCAAGCGCGGACGCACTGATAACAGATGAGCCGGGAGTTTGCCTTGTAACATTTTTTGCCGATTGCGTACCTGTTTTTTTACTTGACACAAAAAGAAAAGTAATCTCTCTTGTACATTCCGGTTGGCGCGGTACAGCGGCGGGAATAACAAAAAAGGCGATTGAGGCGTTTCGAAAAGATTTCGGCAGCAAATCGGAAGATATTTTGGCTGCCGTCGGGCCGTCAATAAGAGTATGTCATTTTGAAGTAGGCGAAGAGGTGGCTTCGGTATTTGAAAAAGAATGCGGAGCGGAAACTGTAGAATATTTCGGAGATAAGCCGCATGTCGATATGCAAAAAGCAATAGTCATGCAATTGAAAAGCGAGGGCGTATGTAAAATTATTGACAGCGGAATATGCACTTATTGCAGCAGCGATTTGCTTTTTTCACATCGGAAAACGATGGGCAGGCGAGGAAATCTTGCGGCTTTTATGGAATTAAAAAGATAAGAACGAAAGGGATGGTTACAATTAAGAGATATATTTGCTTATTTTTGTCTTTAATTATATCGCTTTCCGGCTGCTCCTTTCGTGAAAAGACAGAAGATAACAGCGAAAATGCGGAATTGATAATTAACGAAAATAATACGGTATTCAGATTTGCGGCGGAGGAGGCAAATACACTTTTGCCGGTTTGCGCAATACCTCAGTCACTTGCGGATGCTGTTGATATAATATACGAACCTCTCTATGATTTTGATGAAGTGCTCAATGTAATTCCCGTTCTTGCAGCGGGATGTACCGCTTCGGGAAACACTCAGTATAAAGTAGACCTTAAGGATAATGTATACTGGCATGACGGCGATGAATTTACAGCATCGGATGTTATATATACCGTAAATGCTTTAAAAAAGGGCGAGAGTGTATATTCGCCGGATGTCGAAAACATTAAAGAAGTTGACGTAATAAACCGCCACAAGGTGCTTTTTACGCTTAACAGACCTACTGTGAATTTTGAGGGTCTTTTATCGTTTCCGATAATAAAGAGAAATACATCTCTTGAACAGGACTCAGGCGCGATACCGGTAGGAACGGGGCCGTATAAATTTGCGGAGAAAAGGAATAACACGTACACATTTGAAAAAAATGAGAATTGGCACGGCGGAGAAGCAAGCGATAAAACGGTTACGATTACGCTTTTAAAAGACAAGCAGTCGGTTATTTACGCTTTTGAAGCGAATGAGGCAGATGTAATAAGCGGGAGCGTTTTGGATTTGACAAAAAATACTCCCAAAGGCAAAAC
>CAKSJU010000144.1 GCA_934463455.1 uncultured Clostridia bacterium
ATGCCGGATGATGTAACAAAAGGTCTGCTCACCGATATAGGTACCGAAGAACTAGGACATCTTGAAATGGTGGGAACTCTCGTTACACAATTATCAAACGGTACTGCCCCTGATGAATGGAATAAAATGAATACATTTGAATATTATGCGGACAACGGAATTTCAGTTTTTCCGCAAAGCTCGCAAGGCTCACCGTTTTCTTCCGCAAGTATAGCTGTTACGGGAGACCCTCTGACAAACTTATATGAAGATTTGGCAGCAGAACAAAAAGCACGTGCAGTATATGACAACATTTTAAAACTCTCTGATGACCCTGATGTAAATGATGTTATTAAATTTTTACGTCAGAGAGAAATTACACATTTCCAACGTTTCGGTGAAGCAAACCATACTAATTTAAGGAGAATTTCTGTATATAAAACGTGCTTGGACAATAACCGTCCAAGCACATATTCTATCAAAAAATCACAATACCATCCTTTTGAATTTCGGAAGAAATTTTTGAACCCGGTATGATATGAGTTTCGTCAAACACATCAACCTCTTTATCAAGTGCAGAACGAACATCTTCAATTAAGCCGACGAATTTCAAGCCTCGCAGCCTGCTGTCAAGGAGCAAATCGACATCGCTGTTTTTATCTGTCATTCCCTTGACATATGAACCGAAAAGGACGGCTTTTTTTACATTATGTCGTACAAATACAGGGTAAAGTACATTTTTTATTTCATCAACAGGATAGATTGTATCACACATACTGCATTGCTCCTTTCAATCGTTTTCTGATTTTATTATACCAAATCGTTCATTAAAAATCAATAGCTCAAAATGAAATTATACATTCCATACAATTTCAGCATTGCCGTTTTCGTAAATTATGATTCGATTTATGAGAATATTGCAAACACCGCGTTTTTCTTCAAAGGACGCTGTTTTCCACTTTTTCGAGAGATTTATAGCAGCTTTGGTATCAATCTCGCTGCTTTCAAGCTCGTCTATTTTAAGCAGAATTTCTGTCCGCTCCGCTTTCAGCTTTGCAGCACGCTTACCGAGAATTTCAAGCAAATCGGAGTTGACAGTTTCGTTCAGCATGGTATCAGCCAGCTTTTCCTGTGCAAGCTCAATACTTTTCAGCTTGTTCCGGAGTTCGTTAAGCTCTGGGGGCAGAGCATTGCTCTCTTTCCGGCAGATATGTTTTAAGCTATCCAATTTAAGCGAAATTTCCCTGTAAGCCATTTCTTCCAGGCTGTCCGCGTACAGGGTTGTTTTTATACCTTTACAAGTTTTGAAGTGGCTTTTGCCGGTGCAGACAAAATACCGCTGCGTTTCGCCGCTGCCCAGCTTGCCCTTAATTGTCGTCATGGTTCTGCCGCACAAACCGCATACGAGCTTTCCGCCAAGCCAACTGGTTTTATTTGATGCGGCATTTCTGATTTGTTTGTTTTGCATTAATTTTTGCTGACATTTCAGCCACGTATCGGAGGGGATCACACCCTCGTGAGTCATAACGACAGCTTTCATATCCGACCAATCCATGCTGCCTGATGTATGCTTTGTTTTGCCGTAAATCTGAACGCCGTGCACACCGTCAAAGGCTTCGGGCGGACTGATGATTTCTGCGGAATATTTTTGAAAATATTCATAAATACGATTATCCGCCATAACATATATAGGATTTTTCAAAATTGTAGATAGCTTTGCGGTAGTCCATCCTCCGCCGGACAGCGGCTTTATGTCATTTGCCGTAAGGTTTTTTAAGAGTCTGCCGAGCGTTACATTCTCGACAGCATAAGCGTCAAATATGTATTTAATCTGTTCAATTTCATCCGATATGGGTTTTAATTTCTTTGTCTTAATGTTGTTAATCACCGTCGGTTCAAGCTCAAATCCGTATGGCTTTCTGCCGCCCATATAAAAGCCCATTTCACTTCTGCTCGCATAAGCCTGTGTCACTCTCTGAATGATTGACTGACGTTCAAACTCGGCAAATACGGCTAAGATTTTGACGATAAGTTCGCCGTATGGGCTTGATGTATCGAACGCCTCCTGTGTCGATACAAATTCCACACTGTATTCCTTAAAAATATCCAGTATACGGACAAAATCAGTGAGGCTTCTGGAAATACGGTCAAGCCTGTAAACAATTACTTTGGAAATCTTTCCTTGCTCAATTTTGTGCATCATCTGCTGAAATCCGTCGCGGTTGATATTGCCGCCGGAAAAGCCGTTATCGACAAAGGTCAGTACCTTTTCCGAACGTTCATCCGGCTTTATCATCGCCCGGCAATATTCAATCTGGGTCTCACAGGATATGCTGTTTTCTTTCTCGATTGATTTGCGTGCATAAATTGCTATTGCCAAAAAATGCAGCCTCCTTTCCTAAGGCGGAGCATATAACGCTCCGCCCTTTAAAATTTATACAACTTTGTGGGTAAAAATCCGGTAAAGCTCGTCAGCAATTCTTTCTTCAATCTCCCGCTTTTTCGCCTCTGTAAGTACCACACTGTGTTTTATGCGGTGTATGCTTGAATATGAGTCCGAATACTCGGAATATCCTAATTCTTTTTTATCAATGCTTTTAAGCATTATCAACACCTCCGGTTTCATCTTATGCTTGGGACGTGCCCGGTTATTCAACACCATATATCCTATATATTTCCGCATAACGGCATTGGGTTTTTGAAAAATCTAATTTTTGGATTAATTCTTCTTAATTCAGACCATTTCTTTAAATACACCATAAATCAACTTTCAATTAACGGAGAAATCAAAAATTCAATAACTTTATCCAAGGTTTTACACTACCTCTTTTTGTTATGCCTTTTTTGACTTGTTTTCTACCATATCATACTTTTTCAAAAAACGCAATTTCCTATACAGAAATATATGAGCGTTCCAGCTCACTAACAGCACCGAATATGGTTAGCATGAATTTTCCGGTGGGAGCGGTTGTGTCAATTGCTTCTTTTTGGCTGACGAAATCAACTTCTTTATGGGAAAGTATCTCAATCAATTCCAACAGATCTTTTGTATTTCTTGCAAAACGGCTTATCTCTGATACGATTACAGTGTCGCCCTTGCGGACGTATGATAACAGCTTTTTGAGCTGAAGACGGTCGGTATTCTTGC
This sequence comes from uncultured Clostridia bacterium, assembly GCA_934463455.1. Taxonomy (GTDB): domain Bacteria; phylum Bacillota; class Clostridia; order UBA1381; family UBA1381; genus CAKSQL01. Next base: position 3,128 of record CAKSJU010000144.1, read on the forward strand.
CGGACAGTTTATCAATAAATACCTCATCAACGCCAAGCTCGCTCATCAGTACCTCCTGGCGTGCTGTGTTCTGCTGCTCTGAACTGCAGCGTATATATCCGATTTTCATAACATATTCAATCCTTTCATAAAATTTTTTAAAACTGTTGACATATACGATTTTATCGTATATAATAGTAATGTAAACGAATGTAAAAAAGAAGTGAGCATATGACAAGAGAATTTATATTTACAAAGCCTTTCTTAAACTGCTGGAGAGCAATGGGACTTTCTGATTCAGATTTAAGGCAGCTTGAAGAAGTTCTGCTTTCCAATCCGCAAATCGGAGATGTTATTCAAGGCACAGGCGGAGCAAGAAAGCTTAGAATCCGACTTGAAAACGGCGGAAAAAGCGGTGGCGGACGAGTGATCTATCTGGATGTGTTTGAAAAAGAAAAATTATACTTACTTTTTGCATATCCGAAGAATGTACAGGATAACCTAACACCACAGCAAAAGCAGGCAATTAAAAATATTATTGAAGCTATTAAGAAAGAGAAGTGATATTATGGCTGATCTAACTTTTAAATCATCTCTGTCGGCAGAACAAATTGATGAAAATTTTAAAAATATAGATTTTTTCAGCGGTGTTATGTCCGGGTTGGAGGAAGCTCTTAAATACGAAAAGGGCAAAGCAAGTGCCGATACGTTTGTACGCAAGCGTTCTCTCCCTGAGGTGAATGTTGCTGCTGTCAGACACTCACTGAATATGACACAGAAAGCATTCGCTTCCATGCTTGGTGTTTCGACACGCACGGTCGAAGCTTGGGAATGTGGTAAAACCACACCGGCACCAACAGCAAAAAAACTGATCCATCTTATTCAAACCGACAATTCATTGGTTAATAAGCTTATAGCCGATTAACTGTCCCGATAAGGTATAAAAAGTATATGAAGGTTCTTAAAATACCTCCAAAACGATATGAGAAGATATTGTTTTGGAGGCTTTAATTATTCTTTGCTGATAGATTATCCGGGTAGCATAAAATTACCGACAAGTCAAGGGTAAATGCACGCCCTCTTACAAGGGTGCCCTTGACACGCCGGCAATTTTGTGCTATAGTATAGCTATGGGCTGTAAGCCTAAATTTGGCTTACAGCCCACAAAAACTAATTAGTTTATATCATCATTTCGGAGCATGATTTGAGGTTTACACAAAATGAGGGATTGCCCCTCAGTCGACTTTTTAAACATCTCCTTAGTTATATCTATCTGTTCAAATATAATGTGCCATTATCATAGTAATAATGC
>CAKSJU010000145.1 GCA_934463455.1 uncultured Clostridia bacterium
TGATTATATCTTGATTAATTCTTCTTTTTGTGTTAAACTATAGATGCGGTCAAGATTGATATGCGGATATGGCGGAATTGGCAGACGCGCATGGTTCAGGTCCATGTGAAAGCAATTTCATGGAGGTTCAAGTCCTCTTATCCGCACCACAATCCTGTATCGTATGATACAGGATTTTTTTATGAAAGGCGGTGAATTTATGGCTGTATATTCTGTTGATGAGCTTCGTATAATTGTTAGTGACATTGCCAAACAATACGGAGTTAAAAAGGTTGCATTGTTTGGATCTTACTCTACCGGCAAGCAGACATCTGAAAGCGACATTGATTTGCTTATTGATAAAGGCGATATTAAGGGCTTATTTATGCTTAACAGCTTTATAAATTCACTTCAAGATAAGCTTGGCAAGGATGTTGATGTAATGACCTATTCTTCCCTTAGTCGCTCACTTATTAAAAACTCTGTCAAAGATGAGGTGGTTTTATATGAATGCCAGAGATGAAATTGTACTTAAGAAAATCGTACAATATGCTGACGAGATAGACGAAACCATTTCACGCTTTAATCTTACGCAGGAGTCTTTTGCCGAAGATTTTGTTGCACGCAATGCAATTTCAATGTGTATTCTTCAAATCGGTGAATTAGTCGGCAAATTGTCCGATGGGTTCAAGGTTGAGAACAATACAATGCCTTGGCGTGAAATTAAAACAATGCGGAATACCGTAGCACACAATTACGGTGAAATTGATATCGATATTCTTTGGGAAACCGCTACCTGTGACATCCCTGATTTAAAAGAATATTGTAAAAAGTTTATAATTTAATATAAAAGGGCATCTGAGGATGTCCTTTTATCATACATTTATTGATTTGTAATCGCCGTTGTGTGCAAGGGTTACATTTGTTAAGCTTTTTAAACATAAAGAAGATAGCGTCTGCGGCAGCCTTAAAAAGAAGATTTAGCAGCGAGCGATCTTTTCTGAAAAATATTCTTAATTCTTCAGGGATAGTAAAAACGCAGTGTCTGTGGGAAGTGCGGATTCAATAACAGTATCACGGATTTTAATGTTAGAATTAAGAAGTTTATGAAAATGATCTGAAAAAATGTTTTGTAAAATACTCATATGTATATTATACCACAGAATTAGAAAAAAGAAAAGCCTACCCCTCAAGATTGAGGGGCAGGGGTGTTGAGGTGCGAGTCATCGCACTTTTTTAATTTGTAGGAAATTGCGTAAAACGCAATGACGGAAAATCAAAAATGCTACCTTATTCCTACGCCCGCAGGCGGAGCTTTTATCAAAAGCTTTTTTTATTTTTTTGGAACATATTCGGATATTTTTCGTCTATATAAGTGAAAAGTTAATTGCAGTTACTTTAAAACATTATTTTGACAAATGACAGAGAAAGGAAGATGAATATGTTTAAAAGAGTTATTTCAATTACATTGGCAGGTGCGATGCTTGCGAGTGCTGCAGTATTTGCAAAGGATACCCAGTCAGAAAAAGCAAAATCCTGCAAAGATATTATGACTGTTACAGAGGTTGGCAGCGATTACATAGTTGCAGCAACTGAAGAAAAGAGAGAAATAAGCCTGAACATAAATGATGATACGGTGCTTATTGACAGTGAAAGCGCACAGGCTGTCGGAATAGACGACATAAAAAAAGGCGATGAAATATTGGGTGAATATTCGCAGGCTATGACAAAAAGTATACCTCCGCAAGCCAACGCTTATCTTGTGGCAACAAATGTTAAAAACGGCGGAGCGGTAAACTTAATATATGCCGATTCGGTTGAAGCGGATACAGAGGGAAACATATTTGTTACGGACAACGAACGGAATATAATTCTTCAGGTTGTTAAAGAAGCTAAAGTAACTCCGTACAGAACAAAAAATATTGTAAAAATCGAGGACATTAAAAAAGATACCGAGCTTCTTGCGTGGTATGACATTGTAGGATTAAGCCTTCCGGCAAGAGCTTCCACGGATAAGGTTGTTTTAATTTCGGGCGGAGAAGAAATTGCGTCCGATGAAAATAAACCGAGCGAGTGGGCGGAAGAAGAAATCGAAAAAGCGGAAAGTATCGGAATGTCGGAGGGGATGAATGTAATTTGGAAAGATAATATTAATCGTCTCAAATTCTGCGAACTGGCATATAACATGCTCAATAAGAGCGGATTTATCGGCACAAGCGGAAGAAAAAGCGCAGTATTTCAAGATACAGACAATGAAAAGATTAAATTCCTTGCAAATATGGGAATTGTAAGCGGCAAAGAAGAGGGCATTTTTGCTCCGGACGACCTTTTGACAAGAGAAGAGGCAGCGGCTGTAATCTGCCGTATTGCTGATAAAACAGAGACATCGAATACTGTCGGCGGAAGTGCGGACGGCTTGTATAAGGATGACCGGGATATTTCAAAATGGGCAAAGGATGCCGTTTATAAGCTTGGTAATCTGAAAATCATGCAGGGCGTCAGTGACAAAGGTTTTGCTCCTAAGGCTAATTTGACAGCCGAGCAGGCAGCAGCAACACTTTTGAGACTTTATAACATTATGGACAAAGAAGAAAGCTTTGCCGACAGCATGTATAACAAAATGTCAAAAGAAAAAAATTACATGTTTTCTCCGATTTCGGTAAAAATGGCATTGGCTATGGCAGCAAACGGAGCTGACGGAGATACTCAAAAGGAAATTTTGAATTTTCTCGGAATTAATGATTTGGAAAAATACAACGAGTCTGCAAAAAGCATGATAGAAAAATATTCAAAATCCGATGCACTGAAGCTTAATATTTCAAATTCTGTTTGGATTAACACAGATAAAACAAAGAAGAATTTTTCGAAGAAGTATACCGATACTTTGTCTGATGTTTTCAGTGCAACGGCTGATAAGGTAACAGATAAAGATGCGGAGAAAAAGATAAATTCGTGGGTAAATGAAAAGACCTCGGGGAAAATCCCGACGATTATAGGTGAAAGCAATTCGGATTTCGAAGCAATGCTTATAAATGCGGTATATTTTAAAGGTACATGGGCAAATAAATTTGAAAAAGCCGCAACTGAAAAAGATGATTTTACCGACAAAGACGGAAAGAAAACAAGCATAGATTTTATGAACAACACGGCTTGGGTGAACTTCGGCGAGCAGGACGGAGTTAAGATTGCGGAGCTTCCGTACAAGGTTGAGAGCGGAGAGTCAAAGGATATGAATGTAAGCATGTTTCTTATGATGTCCGATAAGGAATTTAATCCCGAAAAGACTTTAAATTCGGCAAAATTATCTTCACAATATACCGCACTTTCAATGCCGAAATTTAAAATCGAATACAGTGCAGGTCTGAATGACATGCTTAAGGAATTGGGCGTGAACAAGGCATTTACCGAAGCTGCGGAATTTGAGAAAATGTTTGACGAAGGAAATATGAGCATTACCGATGTTCTGCACAAAACCTACATCGATGTTGATGAAGACGGCACCGAGGCGGCGGCTGTAACTTCGATAGGCTTGGCTACCACGGCACTTCTGCCGCAGCCTACAGAGCTTAAATTCGATAAACCTTTCACCTTTGTAATTCGTGACAATACAAACGGCGAAATACTTTTCATGGGCGAATATGCTTTTGCAAAGTAAAAAAATATCAGGAAATAAAGTAATTCCGAATTATGTAAAAAATTGATAAAAATGCCGCTTTGTATTGACTAAGCGGCATTTTTATGATACAATGGTTTTAAAGCAGGAGTTATATAATTAATGTGTTATTGCAGCTACTGACAAATAAAAAATATCTGCCCGAACAGTGTGCAGAAAAAGCGGAGGAGACGAGTATGAAATCAAAAAGACTTCTATTTGCGGCAATGGTGATTTTGCTGATGTCGGCGTTTAAGCTGACAGTTTTTGCCGAAGATGTGAGCGGTTATGCAGCATCCGACATTGCGGTTATCAACAAAATTATCGAAACTAACGGTTTGAGCGGATACGAGAAAGACGCACCCTCGACATGGAATTTTGTAACATTTTGGAAAACGGACAGCAGCACCAATAAAAAATATGCTTTTCGTATCAATCTGAAGAACAAGGGATTAAGCGGAACACTTGATGTTTCGGGAATGACAGGATTGATAGCTTTAGATTGCGGCGGAAATAATCTGACAGGATTAAACATATCGGGACTTACAAGCATAGAAGAATTAAGGTGCGCAGGAAATCAAATCTCAAGCTTGGATGTTAGCGGCTTAACTAATTTGAATACGCTTCAATGCCAAAATAATTTATTGACGACCTTAGACTTGTCGGGATTGAGCAA
>CAKSJU010000146.1 GCA_934463455.1 uncultured Clostridia bacterium
TTTTTCCTTTTTTCAAGACTCATTGTAATTCCCGACGGGTTTTGAAAGGTCGGAATGGTATATATCAGTTTTATGTCATTATTTTTTAAAACGTTTTCCAGTTCATCGGTGTCCATTCCGTCATCGGAAAGGGGCACACCTATTAAATCCGCTCGGTAAAAACGCAGTGAATTTAATGTTCCGACAAAGGTAGGAGCCTCAACAACAACCTTGTCGCCCTCATTAATCAATACCTTTGCCGCAAGGTCAATAGCCTGCTGTGCGCCGGTGGTTATAATTATTTTATCGTTTTTGCCGAAAGAATTTACCTTTTCGGCTCTTTTCTTCGCCATTTCTTTAAAGGGGGCATAGCCGTCGGTAGTTCCGTACTGAAGTGCGGCTGTCGGATTTTTTCTTAAAATTTCCTCCGCAAGCCTGGCAAGCTCTTCTCCGGGGAAAAGCTCGGGAGCGGGCGAGCCGCCGGCAAGCGATATAACCTCGGGGTCTGCCATAAGCTTGAACATTTCTCTTATTGCGGATGCTTTAATCGGTTTTGTGCGCTCTGCAAAATATTTTTCGTACATATATATCAGCTTCTTTCAAATTATCTTTTTACTTATTTACTTTTGCCCAGGAATCTTTAAGTGCAACAGTTCTGTTGAATATGATATTCTCGTCGGTACTGTCTATATCGACGCAGAAATAACCCAATCTTAAGAACTGGAAGGTGTCTCCCGGTTTGACATTTTTTAAATTGCTTTCGAGCTTACATCCGGTAAGAATTTCTTCCGAGTTGGGGTTTAAATTGTCGATAAAGCTTCCGACCTTGCTTTCGTCCGATGGGTTTTCAACATTGAAAAGACGGTCGTAAAGACGTACCGTAGCATCAATGGCATGCGCGGCACTGACCCAATGGATTGTACCCTTGACTTTTCTGCCGTCGGGAGAATCCCCGCCTTTTGTGAGAGGGTCATAAGTGCAGTGAACTTCGGTGACTTTTCCGTTTTCATCGGTTTTGTAATCCGTGCAGGTTACATAATATGCGCTTTTTAAGCGAACTTCTTTGCCGGGGGCGAGACGGAAATATTTTTTAGGAGCGTCAACCATGAAGTCGTCTTCTTCTATATAAAGCTCTTTTGAAAATTCAACCTTTCTTTTGCCTGCCTCCGGGTTTTCCGGATTGGTTTCAATTTCGATTATTTCGGTTTTGTCCTCGGGATAGTTGTCAATAATCAGCTTTATCGGGCGCAACACAGCCATGGCACGCGGAGCGGAAGCGTTTAAATCTTCTCTTACGCAATGCTCCAAAAGACTGAAATCAATAACACTGTTGGCTTTCGCAACACCTATTCGTTCACAAAAATCTCTTATTGCTGCTGCGGTGTAGCCTCGTCTTCTCATTCCGCAAAGCGTTCCCATTCGCGGGTCATTCCAGCCTGATACGATTTTGTCCTGCACAAGCTTTAAGCATTTGCGTTTACTGGTGAGAGTATAGTTCAAATTCATTCTTGCAAATTCGATTTGGCGTGACGGTGAGTCAAACTCAAGCTCGCGCAAAACCCAATCGTAAAGCGGGCGGTGGTCTTCAAATTCCAAAGAACACAGTGAATGAGTAACTCCCTCAACGGTGTCGGAAATCGGATGTGCAAAATCATACATCGGATAAACGCACCATTTATCTCCGGTACGATGATGTGCGGCATGTAAAATTCGGTATATTACCGGGTCACGCATATTTAAGTTTGGAGACGACATATCTATTTTTGCTCTTAAAACCTTTTCGCCGTTTGCAAATTCGCCTTTTGTCATGCGCTCGAAAAGCTCAAGATTTTCTTCTATGCTTCTGTCTCTGTACGGGCTGTTTTTTCCCGGCTCTTTAAGAGTACCTCTGTAGTCTCTTATTTCTTCTGCGGAAAGGTCGTCAACGTATGCTTTTCCCATTTTAATCAGCTTGATTGCGGACTCGTATATTGCATCAAAATAGTCCGAGGCATAAAGAATTTTATCCCATTTAAAACCGAGCCATTCTATATCTTCCTTTATTGCGTCAACATATTCCACATCTTCTTTTGTCGGATTTGTGTCGTCAAGACGCAGATTGCATGTTCCGCCGTATTTTATGGCTGTTCCGAAATCTATGCAGATAGCTTTTGCATGACCTATATGCAAATATCCGTTGGGTTCGGGGGGAAAACGTGTTTGAACATGGTCGTAAACTCCGTCCGCCAAATCCTTGTTAATTGCTTCGTGAATAAAATTTACACTTGTTTCTTCCATTTGTATGATTCCTTCCTATTTGAGTGTTTTTACTGCATCGTCAAATCTTGAGATTACTTCGTCATATCCCAAAACCTGCATAATCTGATATAAATCGGGGGTATTTCTCCTGCCGGTTACCGCAATTCGTATAACCGTGCTTACATCTCCGACATGACCTTTATAATCATCGGGATTTTTTTTGTAAATCTTTGGAGCTTTGGCATATCCGAGATTTTCGCTCATTTCACGTACTTTCGGGAACCACTCCTCCTGGGTTTCGTTTTTATCATATATTTTTTTGTATTCTTCAATAATTTGCAGAATGTCTTCCTTTGACAAATTCTCGGGAAATTCAAGCGCGGTCGGCTTTTTGTAAAAATATTCGATGTATTCCGGCACTTCTTCCCATTTTGATATGTCTTTTCTCGGTTTTTCATTTCCGCGTTCTATCGAGAAAATACTAAGCGCATATTTCGGATTGCTGTCCAAAAGCTGCAAGAAATCGGGATTGTAATTTTCTGCCCAATCGTGAACTCTTTCGTAAACTTCTTCGGCGGATAACGTTGAAATATATGTTTTACTAATGTCGGTAAGCTTTGCCAGGTCAAACAGTGCGCCGGCTTTACTCATATGTTTAAGCGAAAAATTAAAGCTGTTTCGGTCAGCCTGTGGGTTTTCGCTGCGCCACATTTCATAGTCGGAATTTGCAATTGTCAGCAAATATTCCAAAACCGCTTCTTTGGGATAGCCGACTTCATGATAATATGTCACGGCGGCTTCGGGGTCTTTTCTTTTTGAAAGCTTTCTTTTACCGCCGGTTTCTTCGTCTTCTTTCATAATCGGAGAGATGTGCGAATATTTCGGACGTTCAAAGCCGAGAATATCAAAAAGCTGTAGGTGAATGGGAGCAGAAGAAATCCACTCGTCACCTCTGATTACATCGGTTGTTCTCATAAGGTGGTCATCTATTGCATGGGCAAAATGATAAGTAGGAATACCATCGGTTTTTAAAAGTACAATGTCGGTTATGTTTTCCGGCATTTCAATTTTGCCTTTTATACCGTCTTCAAAAGATATACGTCCCTCGGGGTTACCGGGAGATTTTAATCTTACAACATAGGGTTTGCCCTCATTTATGTTTTTCTCAATTTCTTCAAAGGTTAAATTACGGCAGCGTGCATATTCTCCGTAATATCCCGGAGTGATTTTTTGCTCTTCCTGCTCGCTTCTTGTTTTGTCAAGCTCTTCCGCAGTGCAAAAGCAAGGATATGCAAAACCTTTTTTTACAAGCTCTTTGCAAAAAGCTCTGTAAATTTCACGGCGCAGACTCTGCTTATAAGGACCGTAGCCTCCGTTTTCCTCCGTTTCGGAAATCATACCTTCGTCAAATTCAATTCCGAAAGCTTTTAAACCGTTCACAATTCCGCCGACTCCGTTTTCAACTTCGCGTTTTTTATCGGTATCTTCAATTCGTAAATAAAATTTTCCACCGCTTGTGTGAGCTGCGCGTTCGGCAACGAATGCGGCAAAAAGTCCGCCTATGTGCAAAAATCCCGTCGGACTCGGAGCAAATCTGGTAACCTTTGCTTCGGGAGAAAGCTTGCGGGGAGGATATATTTTTTCATAATCCTCGGTAGTCTTTTCTGTTTCGGGGAACAAAAGCTCCGCCAATTTATTGTAATCCATATTAATATATTCTGCCTTTCTTTGGTATAATTAAGAAAAAAAGGGTAGACTATCCGCCATTCGGTAAGAAAAATCCTATTTTCAATATTTTTTTGTTTTACCGGGCGGCGGCTTTTTAAGGTCTGATATTTCTTAATTATATATTATACCTCTAATTCTTGTTAATATCAATATTTTTTTACAAAAAAAGTGAGTTTTTTCAGCAAAAAAAGACTTTTAAAAAATTTTTTTAATTTTTTTCAAAAAAAGTATTGACAAACAAATAGTTTTCTGTTATAATTTTTTATGTTGCCACGCAGTGGAGTTTGGGAGTTTAGCTCAGCTGGGAGAGCGTCTGCCTTACAAGCAGGATGTCACAGGTTCGAGCCCTGTAACTCCCACCA
>CAKSJU010000147.1 GCA_934463455.1 uncultured Clostridia bacterium
AATTTTAATTTTCCGGTCTGTTCAAATACTGCGTCACTGTCATACCGGTTGTTTTGACAAACATACGCATGAAGTTATTGGCATTTGAGTATCCAAGCTGTTCGGCAGCTTCCTTTATTGTACATTTTTTTGATTTAATTTGGTTTATAGCATATGTTATTTTCTCTTTTTGAATATATTCAACATATTTCATTCCGGTTGATTCGAAGAATATACGGCTTAAATGTGATACCGAATATCCGAGAGTATCTGCCAGATAGTTCAGCGATAAATCGGGATTGAGCAAATTTTCGCTTATTATTTTAAGCATGCGGTCGGTTATATTTTTGTTTTTATATGTGCTGCTGAAAATAGGTGCTTCCTTTTCTATTGCAACACAAAGCTTTAATATTTCATCTTTAATGCTCTGATAACTCACAGCAGCGGTTATCCTTTGGTATATATTATAATGCTTTCGGTCAATCACATCGCTGAATTTATAATTGATTTTTTTAACCGATTCAAAAAGATTTACAACGATTTGGATTGCAAATCTTTTTTGAAGCTCTATCGGGTATGAGGCGCGGTTTATCAATTTAAAAATATGTTCTGCTTCATGCGAAAGCGAATTAATTGAAGCGAAATGGATATTATCTATTAGTTTGAGAATTTTTGCGGTTTCTTCATCCGAGCCCAAAAAAGGAAAGAAGGAGCCTCGTTCATAATTTTTCTTTTCCAAAAATGTTATGTCCTGCACCTGCTCGGTAAGCTGTGTTACATAGCTTTCCAACGAAGTGCCGTTGATGCTTTGTTCATCATAGAGCAGGCAGTCGGAGCTTATACCCGGTGAAGCGGGAGTTTTCAGCTTAAAATGCAAATCGTTAATAACCGATTCGGTTGTTAAACTATTGTCTGTGTATTGATTTTTTATTTCGGGAGGGTTTTGCCCCGATGATGTTATCAAAAAAGTAAACTGAAAAATTGCTTTTGTAAGCTCTGTAAAGTCTATTGTTGTAGCTTCACCGGAATATATTACCGTATCAAAATACATGCTGCTCTCATCCGAGGAAAATTGGAATTTCACTTCATATCCGTCAAAGTCATAAATCGGCATGCTGTAATAGAGCTTTATACCGTCATATGAAACGGTGAGTTTGTTTTTTTTGTAAGAAATGTTCAGGTCTTCTATTTCCCCGGAAATTGAAAAGCGTATTCTTAAATCCTCTGCCGACACAGAAGGATTGGGTGAGTCGAAATTTATATGCTTATCTCCGCTGTTGGTAAGAAAAGTAATATGCCCCAAAACATTTCCGTAATATTGAATTGAATGAAGTGCGGCGGAAGCATAGCTGTGAAAGTCATGAAGAACATCTATTTTATAACAGTACGGTTTGTTTTTGCCGATAAAAAAACCTATAAACGGACGTTTTAATTCCCAAAAAAGCTCACGGCTGAAGCTCCCGAGAGTGTATTTTTTTTGCATGTAATTTGATTGCACAATTGAATGTCTGAAATAAGGTGAGGCTATACCCATAAAAACAACCGAGCGCGAAAAGCCGGTAAGTGTTTTGCCGGAAAAATAAGGGAGATATTTTTCCGGGCAGGAATAGCTATGCGCAATAGAGGCATCATAATGAGGTAAATCAAGGGTTTTATTCAGTGCATAGTATAAAAAATTATACACATCCGGCTGAGTGTAATCCGAAAGCGTAATAGAAAACGGACCGGACATTTGCATTGTCTCAAAATGAAAATGTGTTGCAAAAACCTCCCAGGTTTTGTTTAAAAGGGTATCGAGCATATGTTTATAATAGTCGCTGCCTATATTATTCGAAAGCTGGTGCAAAAATATTGTCTGATCTACCATATGCTGCATGTCATTGTATTCATAAAAAGAATTGTGGTACATGACGCTGTTGTAAAGAATCTGGAGCAAATTTTCGCCGTATTTTACAAATTCAATATGGCTTGACAATTCTCCGTAGGTAATGGAGAGATACATACACAAGGATGTTGTGAACGAGTTCTGCAGGTCATATTTTGATAAAATTGTAAATATCGAGTTAAGTATTTTTTCGTTAATCGTTTGCGTCAGCTCTTTTGAAAAAAAAGCTCCGTAGTCTGTATAAATATGCAAAAGAGTTATTGCAATACGGCAATTAAGAGTTATATCGAGAGCGATGATGTCGGATATACCGTCATCGCTGAAATAACTCCAGCAGCCGAAAAAAACATTGTTTTTATCGGAGCATTGATATTTTATTGCTTCGGTAATTATGTCTTTTGCACGGGAAATATTTTTATCATCAGTGTATAATAGATAAAGAGCGTAATCAAGTGACTCCGAAATATGATGGGCATATCCGGACATGTAGTTTATGTAAGGAGTTACCCCGGAAGAAACAGGCATATACAGCAAATGCTTTTTTTCGTCATAATATTTTTTACAGGAAATTATTTTTTTGTACGGCATAAATGTGTAGAACATACTCTACCTCCGCTCATATAGTATTTATCGGTTAAATTGTGAAGCTTTAATTTTACAATCAGCCATGGAGTGATTATATATAAAGTTTACATCATATAAATGTATAAGTCAATATATTTTGGTAAAAAAAGATTAAAGCTATCTTTTATTTTACGAATAAGTCAGTAATAAGATTTTTGCAAAAATTTATTATCAAAAAATGATAGTATAGAAAATAATGATTATTGACAATGGAATTATAAAAATGGTATAATATAATTGTAAGTTTTACACAAACAGCTTTAATCAGCCCATAGATTAAGCGTACGAATATTTTTGTGGGCAGAAAGGTTACGAAATTAAAATGAAAATTAAAAAAGTTACTTTGGTGGGATTGGCAGCGTTGCTGCTGGCTTCCGCGGCAGGCTGCGGAAAAAGCGGAGACGACGGAAAATTAACTTTAAAGGTGGGATTGTGGCCGGATGAAACAACTCCGAAATCATTGGAAACACAAAATAAACTTCGCGATGAATTTATGGCGGAAAATCCGGATATTAATATCATCGGCGATACATACAAATATGATACGCAAACCTTTACCATGAAGGCTTCGGCAAACCAGCTTCCGAATATGTATAAGCCGTGGTTTACCGAAATTCAGCAGATTATTAAGCAGGGATATGCGGCTGATATTACAGACGCTATGAAAGCACACGGCTTTGACACCGGTCTTAACCCCGAGCTTATAAAGCTTGTTACGGGCGAAGACGGAAAAATTTACGGGATACCTACCGACGCATACGAGCAATCCTTGTATATCAATAAAGGCTTGTTTGAGCAGGCAGGTCTTGTAAATGCCGACGGAAGCGTAAAGGTTCCGGATTCATGGCAGGAAGTAGCGGAATTTTCAAAAATAATTAAAGAAAAAACAGGAAAAGCGGGCTTTGCTTATCCTACAACAAATAACTGCGGCGGCTGGATGTTCTTGAATATTGCATGGTCATACGGTGTTGAATTTGAAAAACAAAGAGATGACGGAACATGGGAAGCAACCTTTGATACAAAAGAAACAAGAGAAGCACTTCAATACGTAAAAGATTTAAAATGGAAATATGATGCACTTTTGGATGATACCGTTATCAATCAGGATGATATGTATAAATATTTTGGAAGTGAGCAGGCTGCAATGATGATTAAGGACGTTCCTTTCAGCGGTTATTCGTTTGGCTTGGATAATTCGAAGCTTTATGCAACAAAAATGCCGAAAGGCCCAGCGGGAAGATTTTCGCAGATGGGCGGTAACCTTTGGATGTTCTCAAAGGATTCGACTCCCGAACAGATAGACGCAGGCTTTAAGTGGCTTGAATTTACCGGATTTGCACCGGAAATGACTCCCGAACAGGAAGAAAAATACAGAACAACCTGTCAGCAAACGGTTGACAATAACGGTGTTCTTATTGAAAGAGAAGGATTTGAAATATGGACGAATCCCGAAACCTTGGAAAAGAGAAGAGCTATAAGAAAAGAATACGCAAATGTTGATTACAACGATTACAAGAGTTATTTTGAGGCAGATGATGTTACCGTTCATTTGGAACCGGCAGCTTGCGCTCAGCAGCTCTACGCTGTATTGGATAAATGTATTCAGGAAGTAATAACAAATAAGGACGCGGATGTTGACGCTCTTATTTCACAGGCATGTAAGGACTTCCAGACGAATCATTTGGATAAAATGTAATTAAAAA
>CAKSJU010000148.1 GCA_934463455.1 uncultured Clostridia bacterium
AACGCCTTTCAAAGACGACAAATTGAAATATGCCGAAATTATGCCTTTTCAGGCGGTGTTATGATTACTTATCTTCGGAAAAAACACCGTCGGTGCCGCTGTAAATAAAAACGCCTTTCGTGCATTACATAAGTATGCCGAAAAGCGTTTTATTATTTCACATATACTCTTTCGGTGGAAACGGTCTTTGCGTTTTTTTCATCTATTTCGAATATACATCCGCAAAATTGTCCTCTTCCGTCAGCGACATCGAACTTTTGCGGTCTGCCGTCCAAAAATCGCTGTATTATAACATCTTTTTTCATTCCCAAAACCGAGCAGACAGGACCTGTCATGCCTAAATCGGTTATATACCCGGTACCTTTCGGTAAAATTGTATCGTCAGCGGTCTGAACATGCGTATGTGTTCCGAATACGGCACTTACTCTGCCGTCAAGGTAATATCCGAGCGAGATTTTTTCGCTTGTTGCCTCTGCATGAAAATCAACCAATATAATATCGGTTTTATTTTTCAATTCGTTTATACATTTGTCAGCCGCAAAAAATGGGTTTTCCGCCGGCTGCATATATGTTCTGCCTATAAGATTTATAACTCCAACTTTCACGCCCGAGCGTGTTTTTGCAACCGCCATGCCTTTCCCAGGGCAATCGCCTTCGTAATTTGCCGGACGTATTATATTATCGTTATATTTTAAGACATTAACTATATCCGGGCATCCCCATGTATGATTTCCGAGAGTAAATACATCAATACCCGAGCGCACCAATTCGTCATATACGGGTCTTGTCATACCTCTGCCGTGAGCAGCATTTTCAGCATTTGCCACAACAAGATCAACCGTCGGGCGCAAAAGCTCCAGAACTTCAAACACCATTTGTCTGCCTGTTTGAGATACTATATCTCCTATTGTGAGTATTTTCATAAAAAATCTCCATTCCGTCGCCCTGTGCATTTTCGAACAAAGTAAAGAAAATTTCGCACGGACAATTAAGCCTGCCGGAGTTTTAACGCAAAAAAATTTTCACGCTAAGTCCGTTTCATCTAACCCCAAAAACACATAAATAAAGGGCGGTTGCTCCCGCCCTTATTTTTTCTGTAGGTAATAATTATTTCGCATAGTCTATTGCACGGGTTTCTCGAATTAAGCTGACCTTAATTTGACCCGGATATTCAAGTTCGCTTTCAATCCTTTTTACAATTTCCTTACCGATTAATACCATTCCGGCATCATCTACGGAGTCAGGCTTAACCATGATTCTGATTTCACGTCCTGCCTGAATTGCAAAGGATTTATCAACACCCTCAAATTCATTTGCAATTTCTTCCAGCTTTTCAAGTCGTTTTATATATGTTTCCAGATTTTCTCTTCTTGCTCCCGGACGCGCTGCAGATATAGCGTCTGCCGCCTGAACCAACTGCGCTACAATTGTCTCTGCGTCAATATCGCCGTGGTGCGCCGCAATAGCATGAATAACATCCTTATTTTCTCTGTATTTCTTTGCTATATCCGAGCCTATTGTAACATGAGAGCCTTCGACTTCATGGTCTACGGCTTTTCCTATATCATGAAGAAGTCCGGCACGCTTTGCAAGCGTAACGTCCGCTCCCAATTCTCCTGCCATTACTCCCGCAAGATGAGATACTTCTATCGAATGTTTAAGCACATTTTGACCGTAGCTTGTTCTGAACTTTAACTTACCCAAAAGCTTTATAAGCTCCGGATGAAGTCCGTGTACACCCGTTTCAAATGTCGCCGCTTCGCCCTCTTGTTTGATTTCCGCTTCTACCTCCGCGCGTGCTTTTTCAACAGTTTCTTCAATACGTGCCGGATGTATTCTTCCGTCAACAATCAATTTTTCCAAAGCCACTCTTGCTATTTCACGTCTTATCGGGTCAAAGCTTGAGAGTATAACCGCCTCCGGAGTATCGTCAATGATTAAATCAACACCGGTCAGCGTTTCAATAGCGCGGATATTTCTTCCTTCTCTGCCTATGATGCGTCCCTTCATTTCATCCGAAGGAAGCGCAACCACCGAAACGGTTGTTTCGGCAACGTGGTCTGCCGCAACTTTTTGTATCGACATTGCCACAATATTTTTTGCGGTTTTTTCCGCATTTTCTTTTGCTTGTTGCTCAATTTCTTTAACCATGATTGCGGCTTCATGCCGTGTCTGGCTTTCAATATCGTGCAATAACATCTGACGAGCTTCCTCGCGTGTCATTCCGGATATTTTTTCCAGATTTTCAATCTGCTGCTGTGTAATCTCAGCAATTTTTGCGTCTTTTTTTTCAAGTTCTTTCAATTTTTGATTTAATGTTTGTTCCTTTTTCTCAAGAGAGTCCGATTTTCTGTCAAGATTTTCTTCCTTTTGATTTATTCTTCTTTCCTGAATCGAAAGCTCTCTTCTGCGATCTTTTATTTCCGCTTCCGCTGCCTGGCGAAGCTTATGATTTTCCTCTTTTGCTTCAAGCAGCAATTCGCGCTTTTTTGCGCCCGCGCTTTTTTCCGCATCCGAAATTATTGTTTTTGCCCGTTCCTCCGCTGCGCCGAGTTCTGCCTCGGAAATATTTTTTCTGTAAGCAATTCCGCCGAAAAAGGATGCAATATTCAGCAGTGCAAGTATGACTGCCGTAACGATAAGTATAATTTCTACAGTATCGATAATAAATCACCCCCATATTATTTTTCGTGTACTTTAACTTAGTAATAAATCGGGGATGCCGAATAAGAAAATTATTATGTGTAAATATATTCTACCAACGCATTTTGCAAAATACGTTAATTTATAATTTTAACATATTAATCCCGATATTCAACATACCCAGATTAATAGTTTAAAGAAATATTAAGCATACAACAGTATTTTATCGTATTTTCTTTAATTTGTCAAGACCTATTTGTAAATATGCGTTTTATTTTTGTTGAATTGTCAATAACGATCAGTGCAAAGTCACACAATCTTTAATGGATTGATACTTGAAAACGCGGTATTTTTATGATAAAATATACATAAAACCAATACAATATACGGAAACGAACAAGTTATGAAAAACAATATTTTAAAAAACAGCTTTATTTATTCAATTAAAAGAAGTGTACCGATTTTGGTAGGTTTTTTTCCGATCGGCGTTGCCTACGGAATAATGATGTCGGATGCCGGATTCGGTACTTTGCCTACCGCGCTTTCGAGTCTCTTTGTTTATGCAGGCTCGCTGCAAATGCTGATGATTTCATTTTTCAAAAGCAGTATGCCTCTTACCGCAGTGGCAGTCACGTCACTTTTATTAAACAGCCGTCATATGTTCTACGGAATTTCCTTTATAGAAAAATTCAAAAGCTACGGTCCATGGAAATACGTTTTGATATACGGCATGCCGGACGAAAGCTATTCTCTGCTCTGTTCATATGTACCGATTGACGGAGTGAGCGAAAAATGGGTACATATATTTTCAACAGTGCTCATTTGGATTTATTGGATAGCATTTTCCTGTCTGGGCAATCTTGCCGGCAGTCTGATGTCCTTTGACACAACCGGTATAGATTTCGCTCTGACCGCTCTTTTTACGGTTATTCTGATTGACAGTCTTAAAACGGCAAAAAGCAAGCTTCCGTTTTTAACAGCCGTTATATCTTCGGTTGCCTGTCTCATTATTTTCGGAGCGGACAGCTTTTTGCTTCCGTCTCTTTGTATAACCGTTGCGGCAGTAATAATTTTGAAAGGACGTATAGAAAAATGAGAACAGTTTTAATTATTATAATATGTGCGGTTTGTACTTTTGCGGAACGGCTTTTCCCTTTTGCGGTTTTCGGAAAAAGAGAAATTCCTCCAATAATAAAATATCTCGGCAATGTGTTACCGACGGCGGTAATCGCTTCACTTGTTATTTATTGCATGAGAAATATCACATTTTCCCCAATTGGCGGGGCTCAAATTCTTGCCGTTGCGGTAACTGCGCTGCTCCATTTTATAAAGGGCAATACACTCCTGAGTGTCGGCGGCGGAACTTTATTTTATATGGTTTTGATAAGAATTATAGGTTGATTTTAATTTTATTGGGATTTTGCGGTTGACAAAACAGGTAAAAAGTAGTATAATTATGCTTGTGGTTATGCGGATGTAGTTTAGTGGTAAAATATCAGCTTCCCAAGCTTAAGTTACGGGTTCGATTCCCGCCATCCGCTCCAT
>CAKSJU010000149.1 GCA_934463455.1 uncultured Clostridia bacterium
GTATAGGCATAGAGGCAACGACTGAGATAATAGAGAAATACATTCGTTCCAAGCAAATGTGAAAGAAAAGCGGTATACCTCACCATTATTCGATGCTTGAAGTACATCAAGTACAACGGCGCATCTCATAAAGGCAATCTATACCGCTTTTATTCCACATTTGGAAAGAGGAAAGAAAAGCGGAATATCTCACCGGTATTCGATGCTTGAAGTACATCAAGTAGAAGAGCGCATCTCATAAAGGCAATCTATACCGCTTTTATTCCACATTTGGAAAGAGGAAAGAAAAGCGGTATATCTCACCGGTATTCGATGCTTGAAGTACATCAAGTACAACGGCGCATCTCATAAAGGCAATTTATACCGCTTTTATTCCACATTTGGAGAGAGGAAAGAAAAGCGGTATATTATAAAAAAACAGCGAGGGCGCTTGGCATTAAGCGCAAGCGCTCTCGCTGTTTTCTTTTAAGTATTAGTTGTTGCACATACAAGTAACGATTACAATGATAATCAATACCCACAAAATCATGTCTAAATCAAAGTTGCATCCGCATCCGCAATCACCCATGGTATATGCCTCCTTTCGATAATATTTACCGGCACGTTTTAAGAGGATAGTGCCATGTGGAATAACTGTGCCGAGAAACAACAGATTACAAGGATTAAAACAATTGCACAAAGCATAGGATTATCAGCCATTTTGTATCGCCTCCTGTTATCTCTTGTAATAATAGAGTATGTGAGAAGTTTGAATTTGGCAGCTTGTTTAATAAAAAAATTTTTTACATCTGAAAGTAAGATATAAATTTTTAAAATAGTTAATTGTAAAACTAAAGTTTCACAATTAAAACGCCTGAGTAGAAATAAAAAGTTCCATCCCCTGTTGATAGGAGCTTTATTTTACAATTTGTGCCGGAGCAGGGCGGCGGAATGGAGAATATTATGGATAAAAAGAAACTTGACAGAATAAGCGAGCTTTCGCGAAAGGAGCGCAGCAGCGGTCTCACCGAAAAAGAAAAGGAAGAACAAAAGCTTTTGAGGGAGGAGTATCTCAAAGCGGTGAAAAGAAATTTCCGCGCAACGCTTGACAACATAGAAATTGCGGACAAGCCCTTGTCGTAATATTGCGGGTTTTGTCTTGACAAATACAGTAAAACTGATATAATATTATAGAGTCGCAAGGCGACTCCTACACCAATCTGAAAGGAAATGATTAACATGTCGGTAATGGTACCGGAAAACTATAAAAATACATTAAATATTAAAGAAACACAAAAAGCAATAAAGCTTGTAAGAGATATTTTTCAAAGCAACTTAACCGGAAGTCTTAATTTGCAGCGTATTTCCGCGCCGTTGTTCGTTCGGCCGGAAACAGGTTTGAACGACAATCTGAACGGAGTTGAAAGACCGGTTTCGTTTGACGTTCCCGCAATCGGCGGAGCGACTTGTGAAATAGTTCATTCCTTGGCAAAATGGAAGAGAATGTCGCTCGGCAGATTCGGATTTTTGCCCGGAGAAGGCTTATATACCGATATGAATGCAATACGCAGGGATGAAGAATTTGACAATCTTCATTCCATGTATGTGGATCAGTGGGATTGGTGCCGCGTAATTGAGAAAAAAGACAGAAATATGACAACTTTGCAAGATACCGTAAAAAAAATATATGAGGCAATTAAAGATACTCAGAAGAAAGTATGCACGGCATATCCGGATATTGAGAATAATCTGCCGGAAGAGATAACGTTTGTAACAACGCAGGAGCTTTTGGATATGTATCCGGATTTGTCGGCAAAGGAGCGCGAAAATAAGCTGCTCCGCGAGAAAAAGGCGGTATTTCTGATGCAGATAGGCGGCAAGCTTTCCAACGGCGAAAAGCATGACGGCAGAGCACCCGACTATGACGATTGGAGCTTGAACGGTGATATTATAGTATATTACCCGGTTTTGGATATTGCTTTCGAACTGTCCAGTATGGGAATAAGAGTGGATGAGGATACTCTTGTTTCTCAGTGTAAAGAAGCCGGTGCGGAGGACAGGCTTAAGCTTGAATTTCATAAGGCAATTCTCGAAAAGAAATTACCTTACACCATAGGCGGAGGAATAGGTCAGTCGAGACTTTGTATGTTTATGCTCGGAAAAGCGCATATAGGCGAGGTTCAATCCTCCGTATGGGACGATGAAACATACAGAATTTGCTCGGAAAACGGAATTAATCTTATATAAAGAGGTTAGAACATGAAAGTAATAATTATTGCGGTGATAATTGCCGCGGCGGTGTTGATATATTTTCTTCTTCCCGAAATATATGCTTTTCGCGGACTTTTGGCTTATGAAAAGCAGGGAGCGGAGGAAGCACTCAAATTGTACGAAAAAGCTTATAAAACAAAGCGTTCATCGGTAAAGGTACAGATAAGATATGCTCTTTTGAATTTAAAAAACGGAGCTCCGGACAAAGCGGAAAAGCTTTTTAATGAAATAATTCTTTCGCCTAAAATTCCGGAAAATAAAAAAAATGCCGCAAAACAATATCGCTGCATGGCATATATAAAGCAGGGTAAGGCGAAAGAGGCGCAGGAAAGTGCCGAAGAGCTTTTGGAAAAGTATAAAACATCGGATTTATATGCAATTGTCGGATATTGCATGATTTTAAACGAAGATGAAAGACTTTTGGATTTTTGCCGCGAAGCCTACGAATATAATTCGGATAACAGAGATATTGCGGATAACTATGCCGTTGCGCTTACAAATTCGGGCGATTTTGACGGTGCGATAAAGATATGCGATGATGTTATTTCGGAAAATAAGTATTTTCCGGAGGGACATTACCACAAGGCTGCTGCGCTGATTAAAAAGGGCGAAAAAGAAGAGGCGTTAAAAGAACTTGATGCGCTCGAAGACTGCGAGTTTAAGTACTTGACAACAGTTTCGGAGGAAGATGCGGAAAATTTAAGACGGGAAGCGGAAAGGAAGTAAAAGCATGCTGGAATTTAAGCTCATTTACGGAAATAACGGATATGAAGCCGCAAAAGAAATTCGAAATGCTGTTTTCTGCGATGAACAGGGCTTTTCTTATGACAAGGACGAGCATGACGAAAACGCATGGCATATTGTCGGTTACGAAAAAGACAGACTTATTGCGGCGGCAAGGCTGTATAAAGAAAAAGAAGGCGTCTTTAGTATCGGCAGAGTATGTGTGGACAGAGAATATCGGAAAATGTATATAGGCGATACGCTGCTGCGTGCGCTGGAAGATAAAGCGGTCGGACTGACGGGATATTTGATAAAAATATCGGCGCAGGAAAACGCTGTCGGTTTTTATGAAAAAGAAGGCTATAAAAAAATCGGTGACGGTTATCCGGAGGACGGCAAAATACATTTTGCGATGGAAAAGGATTTGACAAAGCCGTTTAAAAGATGTGAATGCTGCGGAAGAAAATAAATAATTAAATTCAATAAAACGGATTTATAGGTAGGTATAAATGAAAAAAACATATATAATGATTTGTTTAGTATTGTGTGTTTTTAATCTTTTTGGGTGTGCAGGTGTCGGAGATTGGTCTTCGCAGCCTTTGCCGGGAGGTTATGAGATATGGCGAATAAGTGCTCATAATATTGTATTGTGTATGCCTAATGAAGATAGAAATAGTGCTGCAATTGTTATTGATTCTGAAATATATGCTATATCATATAACGAACACTATATATGTGTGCAAAAAGAAACATCGGAGCCAGATCCATACATTTACACAAAGGAGCCGCATGGAGAATTGTATTTTTACATACTTTGTGTTGATGATAGCTTTGTATTCGGTCCATATACTGAAAATGAATTTAATGAGAAGTGTAAAGAAAAAAATATTACTGAATTGTGTGATTGGACAGAAGTGAGGGTGTTAGATAAAAAGAGCAATTAGAAGGGATACTTATGACAAATCCTGATTTACAAAGCTGTTGCATCACAAATTGAAAAAATGCAATCAGTACAAAAAAAATAATATAATTAGTCAAAATATATTTGAAATTGACAGTTGACAAAGAAAAAAAGG
>CAKSJU010000150.1 GCA_934463455.1 uncultured Clostridia bacterium
GCGTTTTCGGAATGCTCAAAATTAACAAGCATAACTATTCCGGACGGTGTGCAAAGTATTGGCGAGAAAACTTTTTACAAATGCAGCAGCCTGGAAAGTATAACAATTCCAAACAGCGTAATGAGTATCGGAGCGGGGGCATTTGAGTATTGCCGAAGATTTAATACGGTTTATTATATTGGGGAGGAAAATGATGGTAATGAAATACTAACAACTTATCCTTTACTCTATAAAACAATTTATTATTGCAGCGGCATAAATGCTAAACGTTCCGATAACGGAATAATTGTTACACCGCTGAATATAGCAAGCGGTAAAACCGTTATCCTTGCCCTTTACGGCGGCGATAAAAGCAATAAATTAGTCGAAATACAATCGCGTGAATATACCGGCACGGAAATCACATTCACACCGACCAAACCCTATACACGTGCAAAGGCTATGGTCTGGAACAGCCTTGACGGTATGATGCCTGTGTGCGGTTTTGTGATTGCAAAATAAATAGAACCGCATAGCAGATTGTGCGCTACAGAGATAAAACAGGAATGCAACGTAAGAATTGTATTTCTGTTCATGATATAACATCTGTAATATAAATTAGGAATTTAGTCGGAGGTAGATTATTTATGCAAAAGTTCAGAACAGCAGTATCTGTAATTATTATGGTTGTTGCAGGAACAGTCGGTTTCTTTATTGGAGCGGCAATGAACGAGCCATTGAACGGGGCAATTTTGCTTTCCGGAATTTCCGGGATAGCCTGCATTGTATATGCGATAGACAATAGAGAAAATTAAGCAGGGTTTTGCAAAATCGCAGTTAGAATATGGCCTGAAAATACTTGACAGCATAAAAGGAGCTGTTTAAAAAGTCAACCGGCTTTTTAAACAGCTCCTTTGTTTTATATTTGTTTAACCATGATTATACTACCTGCTTTAACGGTAAAGTTCATATTATCGGACTGTAAACCGCTGTCTCCCATAATCACTTTACAGGGTTGACCTGCGGGATACTGCACGTCAATGTCATAATCGTTATAGTTCGCAAGAAATTCCGCCCAAGTACCGTCGTATGCAAGCCATTTGCTTTGAATAAGCTTGTCAACATGAAGCTTGAAGCCGCTCTTTTCAATAATTTCATTTTTTCCGAGTTTCAAATCGGTAGGCTTAAGCATTTTTCCGCTGTTGAGATATTTGCCTTCTCTTTTTCGGAAGCCGTTTGCTTGCCGTGTAAATTCCAGAATTTTTTTGTTGTCGGGAAGCACTTCAAAATTGCGGAGTCCCCAGTTCCATACAATTTTTCCGCTGTCGGTAATAATAATTGTCATCATATCACCGGCACAAAACGAATATGCCATGCGCATAAGTAAATTTTCGGGATTTTTTTCATAATCAAATGTACCGTCCATACAAACTTGATTTCCCATAAAATTATTTACATATTCATGATAGATGTAAGCATACATCGGAACAGGCTCGCCGATTGAATATGCGCAGTTAAATCTGTTGTCGCTGAATAAAAGGTTGGGGATAAAGGTTTCACCCGCAGCCGATTCGCAACCTAACAAAACATTGCTTCCCGAAGAGGCTGCCGACAATATTTTCTTAACGGCATCAATTTGCCACTTCCCGGGGACAGGTGGATGACCGTGTTTTTTGCTGTAACAAAAATATGAATTTCCGCCGTGATTTTGATCCATGAGCTGAATATAGTCAACACCCGATGAAATCATTTTTTTGGTTTGGTCAATAAGAACATCGGAGGTGAATTTTTGTGTCGGACACATATCATAGCCCTCACGCTGCATTGTACAAATCTCACTTTTTAAAAGCTCTTCTTTTGGCGAACGGCACATGATTTTTGCAAGATTTTTTTCTTCAAAATCTTTGCTGCATTCGTAATCATCTATAAGCTTGCTTTTCATTGTATAGCCCATACCGCTGCAATAAACTCCGATAAGATGTCCTTTTTCATGAAGTGCTTTGACATATTCTTTAAATGCTTTTTCGCCTCCGTACGGCGGCCATACATACGGAGGTGCCCACGGAGCGGTGCCCTCCCAGTGCATCAGAAGCACAAGGATTTTACTGTCGATTGCTTCGGATATTTTTTCTATTTGCGAAAGTCCGTTTATATACGGGAAAAGCTTGTTTGGTGTCATTGTATCGGTATCGTGCAAACCTCTTACGGGGTATGTTACAACAACGGGAGATTCTTTGTACCATTCTGGAAGCTGTTTGTTCTCATTTATCGGAACAAAATCGGTATTTGCCGAAAACCATTCGCGGTAAATGTCCGCTGCTTCGTGCCAGCCGCCCTTGTACGGCTTCAAAACCCAAGGAAATTCCATTTTATAATCAGCACCGAAATCAGCACCTGTATAAAATCTGAAATACATTTTTATTCCGGTTTTGTAAGGGATAAAATCAATGGCTTTCAAATTTCCGCCCGCGTCATGCGCACCCATGTACAAGCCTGTTTCTTCATCGTAATATGCCATGAACTGCGTCTCAATGACAGCAGGGAACAGCGGCATAAAGCCCATTCCGGGGTACTTCGGCTCTAAAAATCCGAGACATTTTTCTCTTTGCTTGAAGTTGTCTACAACAACGCCCTCATTAAAGCCCCACAGTATTTTATTTTTGCCGAGCTCTTTATCAACACATATTGCGGTTTCTATATATTCAACAGCGTCGTTTCCTTTGTTTTTTATACTGACCGATATTTGAATTTCATCTCCTGTCAATATTTTAACGAATGCGGAAAAACAATCGGAATCGTACAGATATTCATCTTCTTTTTTTCCGGAATATTTCATCTGAGCCGAGTTCATTGTCCAAAGATCGCCGTTGCTTTTTCGAAATGCGGCGGTAAAAATCGGCAATTCATGCTTTAGATATTCTTTTCCTTCAAAGCTTAAGGCGGATATACTGCCGCATTCTTCGTTTATTGTTATGGCGTATGATTTGTTTTTTATCATTTGAATTTACTCCTTTTTAAAATCTTGCATTTATTATAATTATATACTAATTATTTGATTTTTTTCTATGCTTTTTTAATAAAAAATATTGCATTTCTTATAATAATGTGGTATGCTTAAATCAACGGAGGGGAAAAAGCATGATAGAGAGGCTGGCAAAATCACAAACTATTTTATCGGACGGAATTACCGTCACAAGAAAAGAAATAAAAGCAAATTCAGTGTCTAATATACATTGGCATGATTTTATAGAACTGGAATATATTGTGTGCGGAAAGGGAAAAAATATTTACGACGGCAAAGAGTATGAATTAAAGAAAAATACGTTGTTTTTCGCAACTCCGATTAATTTTCATGAGATGATATATGAAGAAGATACGGTTTTGATTAATATTACTTTATCGGAAACCATTTGCAAACACAGCGAGATTTTTTTGTTTGCTTCGGTAAACAGCGAGAATGCGATTACCTTTTCGGAAGACGATGCGGTTTTTGTTGAAAAGCTTATTTTTGAGCTCATGGAGGCGGTTGAAAGGAGAAACAGAGAATATTATACCGTTTTGCTTGATGCTCTTTTGATAAAAACCAAGCAGCTTTTGAAGAAAAAAAATATTGCTGCTACCGGATATGCGCAAACGGCGATGTTATATATAATCAATAATTTTCGTACAAATATATCTTTGTCAAGCGTTGCCGAGCATGTTGGATTGACTCCTACGTATCTAAGTGCAATTTTTGCTAAGGAAACAGGCATAAATTTTAAGGAATATCTTAATTCAATGAGATTTGAATATGCAAAAAAATTGCTTAAATATTCTGGTATGAGTATATCGGAAGTAAGCTATGAAATCGGATTTGAGGATTATTCGAATTTTTTGAGAGGGTTTAAGGCACGCTTCGGTATTTCTCCCGGTAAATATAGGAAGAATGAGAAGATAAAAAAAGAAAATTAATTTGTGCCGGCAGCGGTGTCTGCAATCCGATAATATAATTGAACGATTTTTTGAAGTTTTTT
>CAKSJU010000151.1 GCA_934463455.1 uncultured Clostridia bacterium
TAAATTTATTCCACTAAACATATCATTTTGCCCATAATATTTTACAAATTCATCCACTACTGTCACTCCCAATTTTTTATCATTTGATTATATTAATTATACCACATTATTGTTATTTATTCAATATATTTTAATGAGTACCTTTTTGACAGCTTAATTGACAGCTAATAGTGAGTATTTGATAACAAAATATAACAGTAGGCAGCATGCAGGGTTGGCTTAAAACCAAATATAAGAATTGGTTAAACTTATAAAATTTTGTGTTCGGACTCCTTTTAATCAAGTTGTCCGGGGTTCGAATCCCCGATGGTTCACCAAAAAAGCAGAACAATTTAGATATCATAGCGAATTGTTCAGTGAAATCAAGGGGTTGTGAGATTTTCACAACCCTTTTTTTCAACTCATTTTTTGTAGATATCCGCCCGTTTTATAATAGACTCGAACTTGGGACTATATAAAATCGGGCGATTTTAATGAGAAAAACATAGAAAAAAAACAAATAGATATTTTAATCAAGCGATAGGACTTGAACCAACAACTAAATACGATAAAGAGGACAGCAGTTTCTATAACAGAGATTGCTGTCTTTTTCAAAACCGTCAGAAAATGAGATAGGAGATTTTGAGGCATTATTGGCACGGGTAGCAAGCCGAACAGAACATCATGTCCTGAGAACTATTCATTCAAATATATGACTATGGCGATTATGGTATAATAAACAGGCTGTAAGACTAAAAATTCATAATTGTGATTTTCGGTATGCTGTTGGAGACAGCCCAACCATCTTTTTAAAAATCCCTGTGAAATAATTTGAATCACGAAAACCTACCAAAAAGGCAATCTCCGTAATATTCAAATCTGAATACTTTAAAAGATATTTCGCATCTTCAATCCGTAAAACATTTATATATGACTTAATACTCATCCCCATGTATTTATTGAATTTGTGGCTTATAGTTGAACGACTGCAGAAAAAATGCCTACAAATATCCTCTGAGGTGATGTTTTGCGTATGGTTTTGTTTTATATATTCTACTATATTATCGCAAAAGCTCTGCGTATTTGCTTGTGGTTCCGCTTGTCTGTGATAAGCAAGTTCAAGCATACAGCACAGAGGGGTTATAAGTGTGTCTATGAAAGTCTTAGATGGTATATCATCTTTAAGCGTGTCATACGCAGAAATAAGGCTCTCTTTAGAAAGCTTATATTTTTTTGAAACCGCATCAATGTATATCGAAGCTTTGTCACTTTTGTAGCCGCTTACACTTATAAATCCTACAGTGACACCGTTATTGTTAATAGGATATATAAACTCTTTTACACCCGCATGGCAAACGCCGCAAAAAGCACCTGTACTGCATTTTTGTGTAACTCTCCTCTGCTTTTGTACACAACAGCTCTGAGCCTTGACGCTGCTTTTAATATAAGCGCAATACGAATTATCATGTATATTGAACCGCATCAGATCATCGGATAAAACTATTTTATCAAAATCGCTCACATGAAGTGAGATAAGAAGATTACATTCTTTCTTTAAATAAAGAATATATTTCTTAATTGCTTCGGTCAACTGCATTTAACTACACCCCTTTTTGCACAAAAACAATGAAAATTTGCGTAAAAACAAAGGATAATCATATGATTTTGTGTTATTATATGCTTATACTAACATAAATTGAGGAGGAAGTCAATATGAAAACAATAAAGTATACAGGTGATTTATGCGTTATCGGCGGTGGTCTGGCAGGATTATGCTGCGCAATAGCCGCCGCACGAAACGGCATAAAAACATATCTTGTTCAGGACAGACCAGTTCTGGGCGGCAATGCGTCCGAGGAAATTCGTATGTGGGTATGCGGCGCCCACGGTACCGACTGCAGAGAAACAGGTATAATAGAAGAACTGATGCTTGAGAATTTTTACATCAATAAGGGATTAAAATATCCTATTTGGGACAGCGTTCTGTACGAAAAGGCAAAAGCCGAAAAGAATCTTACATTGCTGTTAAATACATGCTGTTTTGATGCACAGATGAACGGCAATGAAATTGTCAGCATAAAAGCATGGCAGTCAAATGCTGAAACTTTTCATATAATAAACGCAAAATATTTCGCAGATTGTTCGGGTGACTCCATACTTGCAGCATTGACGGGCGCAGAATTCATGTACGGACGTGAGGCAAAATCCGATTATAACGAAACTATACCGCCCGATGTGGCTGATAAAAAGACCATGGGTATGAGCTGCCTTTTTCAGATAAGAGAAACCCCTTGCAAACAGGAATTTATCCCTCCTAAATGGGCATATAAATATGAAACCGATGCGGACTTGCCGTTTAAGGATCATGACAGAGATAATAATTTTTGGTGGATAGAAATAGGCGGCGAATGGGACTGCATCCATGATACGGATAAATGCCGTGATGAGCTTTTAAAAATCTGTTACGGTGTATGGGATCATATGAAAAACTACGGCGATCACGGTGTCAATAACTGGGAGCTTGAATGGATAGGCTTTTTGCCCGGCAAGCGTGAAAGCAGAAGATATAAGGGCAAATATGTGATAACGCAAAATGATGTAGAAAGCGAAGGCAGATTTGATGATGTTGTAGCATATGCCGGCTGGACTATGGACGATCACTTCCCGCAGGGATTTTATTATACTGAGGGGCATCCTACAATATATCATCCTGCACCAAGTCCATGGGGTATTCCGCTCAGAGCCATGATTTCAAATAATATTTCAAATCTCGTCTTTGCGGGGCGCAATATAAGCGTTACCCATGCGGCATTAAGCTCCTCGCGTGTTATGGCAACCTGTGCTATATTGGGACAAGCTCTCGGCACTGCTGTTGCAATGGCTGTTGACAGCAAAACAAGTGTAGAAAATATTGATATTGTAAGCCTACAGCAAAAACTGATGGCTGATGACTGCTATATACCTTTCAGAGAAAGAAAGGTATCCGAGCTAAGCAAAAAAGCTGTATGCAGTCATGACATTATAAGAAACGGCAAGGATAGGGGCGACGAAAACTGTTTAAAGATAAACAGCGGTGAGGTTGTTGAGTACCGCTTTGAAGAAGATGAGCACATAAACCAAATAAGATTGGTATTCGACAGTAATCTTAACAGAGTATATCAGAATATGCCCTGCAATTACCCTCTTAATGAAAAGAATTTTAAGCTTCCTGATACTTTAATAAAAGAATACATAATTGAAGGTTACGACAGAAACGGTAACGTGCAAAGCATATCAGTAAATGACAATCATCAGAGATTTGTTCTGCATGAGGTTGATTGGTACGTAAACATAATAAAATTTATACCGATTTCTACTCACGGAAGCAGTGAATTCAGAATATTTGATTTTGAGTTAAAGTAAAACGGTTCTGTTGTGACCATCGTTTCGCCACACTTGGTAACAGAAGTATCTCGGAGCGACAAGAACTAAAAAATCGAGCGGTGATTTTGGAAAGAAAACCTTATACCACAAGAGCTTGCAGATTACAAAAATCCGATTTTCATCGAATATCTAAATTGTTCGCCTTTCCCATAAAGATTTTCCGCATAAATGCTTGAAAGTTCAGTGTTTATGCGGTTTTTTCGTGTTTTTAGACCCTGCTGTTTTACGGTGCTTTACTGTAATTTACGGCATAAACTGTTGTCAAACTGTTGTCAAAATAATCGGTGTATATGATATAAAAAAGTGCGATGACTCGCACCTCAACTCCCCTGCCCCTCAATCTTGAGGGGTAGGCTTTTCTTTTTTCTAATTCTGTGGTATAATATACATATGAGTATTTTACAAAACATTTTTTCAGATCATTTTCATAAACTTCTTAATTCTAACATTAAAATCCGTGATACTGTTATTGAAAATGTGGATAAAATGATTCATTGCGGTGACTTCAAAAGGGGGTATGCTTTTTACATTTGTGAACATTGT
>CAKSJU010000152.1 GCA_934463455.1 uncultured Clostridia bacterium
CAGGGCGGCGGAATGGAGATGAACGTGAAATTCTTTCACGTTAGCCTCCGGCGGATTTAATCGCCCGTGCGAAATTTTCCTCACTTTGTTCGGAAACGCACATGGGCAAAAAATCTCTTATCATTCCTTGCCCTGTCGATAAGAGGTTTTTATCACTATATTATTGCCGATACAGGGCGGCGGAATGGAGATTTTTATGAAACAAAATTTAAATTCGGAAGAATATCAAAAAAAAATCGAAAAAAAAGTTCCAAAATCCAAAATTTGCATTAATTGCGTAAAAGCTTTTGTTATAGGCGGTCTTATTTGTACCGTAGGTCAGGTTATTATGAATATTTACACATCTTTAAACTTAGAAAAAGAGACTGCCGCTTCGCTCACTTCCGTAACTCTTGTATTTATCGGAATTTTGCTTACCGGTCTTGATCTGTATCGAAAAATAGCAAAGCACGGCGGCGCAGGTACTCTTGTACCTATAACGGGATTTGCAAACGCGATGTCGTCTCCCGCCATAGAATCGAAAACCGAGGGGTTTATCCTCGGTGTCGGGGTGAAGCTGTTTTCTATTGCGGGACCGGTTATAGTATACGGCATACTGACCTCTGCCGCAGCCGGTATCATAATGTATATTTTTAAGTTATATTAAATACCGATTTAACGTACCATTTTTTCACTCGCTGTGCGGCACAGCGAGTGTTTGTTTTAGCAAAATCCGTCACAAGCAAATAAAATACTGCTTAAACCTCATGATAATAGGGCACAATATCTTCATAAGTGCCGTCTTTTTTCAAAAAACCTTTCGGAATAGTTCCCAGCGGTATAAATCCCAGTTTTTCATACAAATGTCTTGCAGATGCATTTGTTTTAACAACCGCATTAAACTGGAGTATTCCGAAGCCGTTCTCTTTTGCCGCCGAAAGAGAATCCGTCACAAGCTTTTCCCCCACATGTTGCCCGCGTGCCGCACTGCTTACGGCATAACTGGCATTTGAAATATGACCGCATCTCCCGATATTATTCGGATGTAAAATATAAAGACCGAGAATTTTTCCGCTTTCTGTATCTTCTGCTACCTTTGAAACCGTCTGTCTCTCAAAGAATAATTTTCCATTCTTTTCGTCCAATGTTTCAATTTGCGGAAATGCAATCCCCTCTTCCACAACCTCATTCCAAATATCGATCATTTCTTTTATATCTTTTTCTTCAAATTTCCGTACTTTTAAATTCATAATTATTATCTATAGCCTTTCTGCCCGCAAATCGTAAAATAAAAAATATCCACACGCTTATTGGCGTATAAGGGATATTTAAAATCAAATAACATATTTTTCACGTTATTCTCATTTCTTTCATAAATATATTGTAGCACAACATTCTGCCTTTTTCAATAATTTACCTGCATAAATTATGTTACAAAACAATGTAAAAATACTTATATTTTTTGTAAGTATTAATAAAAAATAATAAAATAGCTAAAACATATTGACAAATATACAAAATAATGTTATAATTATCAAGTAATCGGCAATAATAACCGATAG
This sequence comes from uncultured Clostridia bacterium, assembly GCA_934463455.1. Lineage (GTDB taxonomy): Bacteria > Bacillota > Clostridia > UBA1381 > UBA1381 > CAKSQL01. The sequence goes on from CAKSJU010000152.1 coordinate 1,542, forward strand.
AAAATATATATCGCAGGGTAGAGCAGTTTGGTAGCTCGTCGGGCTCATAACCCGGAGGTCGCTGGTTCAAATCCGGTCCCTGCACCCACGTCGGAGCAAGCTTTATATCGCTTGCTCTGTTTTTTTATGCAAAAAATCAGAGATCGCTCATGTCGCTGCTCTTCCTTTATCGCAAAAAGGCACGCTCGGCTCGCCTGTTCGTTTGTAAACGCATTCACGTACGGCTCACAGTCGCTACCACCTTTTTGCGAGGAAAGCGCCTTTGGCGCAGTCTTATATCTAAAAGGTTCACATCGTCCACTTCGGAGCAAGCTTTATATCGCTTGCTCTGTTTTTTTATTCTTCAGTAAAAAAGCAGAAAATACATTCTTAGCTTCTGTTATTATGATACATAGCCGTTTATACCTCTGACCGAAACTTCGCCGGAACACAGTGATATTTTTTTACCGTTTCGCTCGACAATAAGCTCGCCGTTGTCGCCTATTTCAACCGCATATGCTTCGTATTCCTCGCACGGTTGAAGAACTTTGACTTTTTTACCGAGTATCACCGAATATTCGGCATAACTTTTTTTGAGTGCGGAAAATCCGTTTCTGCACAATAAACAATAAAATCTTTCAAATTCTGCCAAAATATCGGAAATTAATTTTTCCCTTTCTGCTCTTCTTCCGGTTTCAATATACAATGACGTTGCTTTTTCGCATAATTCCGCATCAAACAGTTCGGTATTCACATTTATGCCAATGCCGACAACAACCTTTTCACCTTTTTTTTCAGTAAGTATTCCGCATACTTTTTTTGAATTAATTATAATATCATTAGGCCATTTTATTCCCGCATCACATCCATTTTTCAAAAGTGCTGAGCATACCGCCAAGCCTGCACATGGGGTGATTTTCGGAATATCGGAAAGGGGTAGCTTCGGTATCAGTAAAATACTCATCCAAATTCCGTCGCCCTCATCCGAAACCCAGCTTCTTCCGCGGCTGCCCTTTCCGCCGGTTTGTTTTTCGGCAATAAAAACACTTTTATCCGCCGCAGTTTCACTCTTCATAGCGTCAATATTTGTAGACACTGTTTCATCTTTATAATAAACTTTATAGCTTGTTTTTATTTTATTTATTTCCATTTTTTATTTTTACCGTCATTTTATTCGGCAGGCACACAATTGCTCCTCCCTTTTCCCCGATTTCCCCTTGCTTTATGCAAAGCTTGTCGGGACAATCGGCAAAGGTTACATATGCCTTTCGGTCTTTTATCGTAACGGTATTCCCCCCTTTTACCAATATTTGCGTATCTTTATCAAGCGGCAATTCTGCATACAATTTTCCCTCCGATGTAATTTCGACAAAATCTCCTTTTTTTCTGCAATATTCTACAGAAAAAAACGTCAAAACAATCAAGAAAAATATCGAAAAAAGAAATATTATGTCGTTTTTCCTCATATTACCACCGCAATTTTCAAAATATTAATTAATTGTACATAAAGAGTACATATTTATATGTTAGTATATATCATGTAAATGTTAATAACGTTTACATAATATACCTTCCCCTTAATATTTCTTAAAAGAAGAGCCGCAGCTTGTGCGGCTTTTCTTTTTTTACAGATTTTCTATTTTATCCGCCAATTTTGAAAGCCATTCTCCGTCAAACAACTCAATCATGCCGTTATCACACGCAGAAGCAAGTTTTGAATTAATCGGTATTTCGGAAATTGTATCAATATTATATTTTTTTGCAATTTCATCAATTTTACTGTCACCGAAAATTTTATGCTTTTCTTTGCAATTAGGACATTCGAAATATGACATATTTTCAACTATTCCCAAAATCGGTATATTCAGCATTTCTGCCATTTTAACCGCTTTGCCGACAATCATTCCGACCAATTCCTGAGGCGATGTTACAATAACAATTCCATCGACCGGAAGTGATTGAAAAACAGTAAGCGGTACATCTCCGGTACCCGGAGGCATATCAACAAACATATAGTCGACATCTCCCCAGATAACATCAGTCCAGAATTGCTTAACAACTCCGGCAATGACCGGACCTCTCCAAATAACAGGATCCTCTTCGTTTTCAAGCAACAAGTTTACCGACATTATTTTTGTACCCATTTTCGTCTCGACAGGATACAATCCGCTGTCATCTCCGATTGCTTTTTTGTTTATTCCGAAAACCTTTGGTATTGACGGTCCTGTTATATCAGCATCAAGAACAGCCGTTTTATAACCTTTCCTTTGAGTCATAACCGCAAGCATTGATGTAACAAGCGACTTACCTACGCCGCCCTTACCGCTTACAATTCCTATAACTTTTTTTATGTCTGACATTTCATTGCTTGGCTCTATCATGCTTTCCGGTGCAGTTCTTTC
>CAKSJU010000153.1 GCA_934463455.1 uncultured Clostridia bacterium
CTCGATTCACACAAATAAGTATCATTTATATGTCCGTTTCCGTATTCTTCTATTTTTGTCTTTACCTCGAATTTGCCGAGTATTTCATTCAAATCCACGTCAGCTTCCTCCTTGATATATAAAAATTTACAACATACTATATTATTATATCACATTACAATAATATTTCAAGTTTTTTTCAAAATTTTGTTAATAATTTATTAAAAAAGAAAGCGGAAACGAATTCGATTATTCGTTCCCGCTCCCTTTTTCGGTGGTATATATATGATAAAAGGGTATATGATAGTACACAAATTCCGTCCCTGTGCACTACAAAAACAGTATTTGCCGAATAGGATATATATATTCATCCTTTTAAAAATTTTTTTTGATTTTTTGAATCAGTTCAACAATTTTGAATCTATATTCTATATTTATTCCCTCCTCGGATATAAGAGAATAACTCTCCGGCGGCAATGTGTTTTTCAAATATTCCTTTGCCTCCTCGCTCAGCTCACCGCTTGTACTCTCGGTAAAGCACAAAGGCGGATATACAACGCACCACCAGTTTTGCCCTTTCGCTTCGCCCAGCCGTACCGTCACTCCCTCATAGCTTCCCTCCGGCAGGATAATTCCGTCGTATATTTTACGCGGAACATACATTTTTCCTATTGTTACGGACGCTCCGTATTCCAAACCGTTTTCTTTCAACACTCTCTCCGCAATTTTTTTTATATCTCCTTTGTTTTCTTCGAACAGGCTGCGGCATTGCTTTTTATTCTTAACTTCTTTAAAAATATCTCCCGCTTCCTTAATTATTGCGTCGCGTACTTCAAGCTTTACCATAGTGTCAAATTCCGAATTGCTGTCAGAAATAATATGAAGACGCATTATCCCGTCGGATAAATCCTTTTGTACCGAAAACGCATATATGATAAGACATGCAGCTATTGAAACGGCAATCGGATAAATCATTTTTTTTATCATTGTATATCCTTCTTTCCATAGGCATGAAAAATTTATTGTATATAAACTATTGACCTCTTTTTGAAAAAATATACTTTTTTACCGAATAAAATCTCTTAAGGTAAGACAAACTAATTTTGATTTTATTTAGAAAAGGGTGAAATAAATTGAAAAAACAATCGGTATTAATGATTTTTGCGGCAATTACCGCATTATTTATGCTTGCCACTTTTAATTCAATCATTACGGCGGAGACAGAGCGTTCCTCCGGAGACATGCAGCTTATGGCAAGAGCCGTAAACGGAGAGGCACGCGGCGAGCCGTATGAGGGACAGGTTGCCGTTGCGGCAGTTATTTTAAACAGAGTAAAAAGCTCCTCCTTCCCCAATTCAATTTCGGGAGTTATATACCAGCCCGGAGCATTTACTGCCGTTTCGGACGGTCAGATTAATGTCCCCATTGCGGAAAATTCAACCGTATACAAAGCGTGCCGGGATGCAATGAACGGGTGGGACCCGACCGGCGGTGCACTATACTACTTTAACCCCGACACCGCAACTAATGCGTGGATTTGGTCACGGCCGCTGATTAAGCAAATAGGCAAACATCGTTTTTGCAAATAGAAGGAGGATATAAGAATGGACAAAACCACAAACAAATATCTATATTGGATAATCGCACTGCTTGTTATTGCAGCCGCAATTATCGGCGGCTACGAATACCGCAGGGCAAGTGCCATGAAAATATATGTCGAAAATAACTACAGCCGTGCTTTTCATGAGCTGGTGGACTACGTTGACGATATAGACGCATATCTTCAAAAAAGCATGCTTGTTTCCTCTCCGGCGCAGGCGGCTTCAATTTCAAGTGAGCTTTTCCGCGAAACAACCGCCGCAAAAGCATGCCTTGCGCAGCTTCCCATATCTCAGGTACAGCTCGAAAAAACAGAAAAATTTCTTTCACAGATAGGCGACTATACCTATCTGTTGAGCCAGAAATCTATAAACGGTGAAGAGATAACCGACGAAGATTACAAAAATCTGGAGTCCCTTGCAGATTATTCCGCCGTTTTGAAAAAAGAATTACTTGATATGCAGCAGGAGATATATGCGGGAGATATAGACTTTGGGGACATAAAACAATCCGCCGACAAGCATCTTTCAACAGCCGCCGAAGCAGCCGGCAAGGATATGTTGTCGAGCTTTGAAAATGTTGAAAAGCAGTTCCAGGAATATCCCGCACTGATTTACGACGGTCCTTTTTCCGAGCATATTGAAAGAATAAATCCGGTCATGACAGAAAATGCAAAGCTTTTCGGGGCGGATGAAGTATTTGCAGCCGCAAAAAAATTTTTAGGAGACCATGCGGCAGGACTTGTGCAGGACGGCGAAAGTGAAAACACTCCGCTTGCTTCGTATCTTTTCCGCGCAGATAACGAAAACGAAAGCTTATATGCAGCTTTTGTAAAAAAGGGTGCTTATCCCTTGTATTTTCTGATTAACAGAGAAATCGGCGAGGAGAAAATATCTGTTGAAGACGCAATTTCCGCCGCCGGGGACTATCTTTCAAAGAAAGGCTTTCCCTCGATGAAAGAAAGCTATTATGACAAATCCGGCAGTGTAGCGACAATAAATTTTGCCTATAAACAAGGGAATGTTGTCTGCTATTCCGACCTTATTAAAATAAAGGTAGCTCTTGACAACGGTGAAATTATCGGTTTTGAATCAAACGGATATTTAACAAATCATAAACAGCGTGAAATACCGGTGCCGAAGCTTTCCGAGGAAGACGCAAGAAATAAAATAAGCAAGCGGCTTTCGATAGACAAAGTCAGTCTCGCAATCATACCGAAGGATAACAAAACCGAAGTATTTTGTTACGAAATAAAGGGGACACATAAAGATAAAAATTTCTTAATTTATATAAATGCCGAAAACGGACGTGAAGAAGAGGTTATGCTTCTTCTTGAAACCGAAGAAGGAATTTTGACAATATAGAAGATACGGCGGAAAATCGAAAACGATTTTCCGCCGTACTTATTTTATAAACCTATAGTATTTTTATATCCTTTATGATTATTCCCATTTTTTTCCGAATGTGCTATACTCAAGAAAAAGACAGCTTGAGGTGAAAAAAATGCTTGATACGGTAAGTATGGGAAAAAGAATACGAGCATGCCGATTAAGAAAACATTTAACCGTAGAGCAGTTGGCTGAAAAAATCAATATCTCAGCTGTTTTTATGAATGATATTGAACGCGGCGTAAAATGTCCCCGAATGGAAAATTTCATACGAATATTAAACTCACTTGAAGTCACTGCTGACGAAATTCTCTATGATAGTGTAAAAGCCGATACAAAAATTTATTTAAATGAAATAACAAAAAAAATGAAAAACTTAGATATTGACCAAATTGCAAGCGTCGAAAAAATAATTGATACGTTAATGGTTATTTTATAAATCAAGGAGAAACTATATACAATGAACAAAAAAATAATAATTTATTTAATAGTTACTGTTTTAGCCTCTTCTTTGGGCTATGTAACAAAAAATAAAGAAACTTGTTCATATACCATTGAATATAATTCCACTTCAAATATCGAAAAGCCACAAAAAGAATATATAGTTTATCGAACTAAATACGGAAAAAAATATCACAAATTCGGCTGTGGGTATCTACGATTAAGCTGCATCCCAATTTCTCTCAACCAAGCAGAAGAAATTAACCTGACACCATGCAGCGTTTGTAATCCTTAATCCACAGCAAAGGCGGTGTTACAAAACACCGCCTTTTTAAGTGGATAAAAAGCTTTAAACTGTTCAAATCAAAGCTGCATTCCAAGCTTTTTACAGACATTTATCATAAATAAAAATCATGCTTTCCTATAGTCATATAA
>CAKSJU010000154.1 GCA_934463455.1 uncultured Clostridia bacterium
CTCCAAAATGATATTTTTATTATACATCATTTCAGAGGTCTTGTAAAGAGTTTACACAAAATTCGGGATTGACTCAATATGTCCGCACCCCCCGCCCAAAAAGAATAGGTTCTTGTTATAATTATTCTAAAAATCATTGCAAACTATATAATGTACCTTCATATTAAATCCCAATAATTTTATTAAACACTCCTTCAAACTTATCATCAAGCATAATATCTTTATGATAATGACCAAAAAACCATTTTTTAAAAATAAGCCTATTTTTTATACTCTCAAAGAAATCTGTCAGCTTGTTGTTTTTATATGTTTGAGCAATAGCATTTTGGACAGATGTCGGCGCACAATGGGTTATCACATAATCAACCTCAAAATTATTTTTTTTAAGGTTATTTTCTGCATTAATATATTCCTGTTCATTTGGCATTTCAGAACGCCACCAGTTTTTCCTTTCCGTTCTGTACTCTTTATCGTGGGAATCAGCTCCGCCAAAGACGAAAACTTTTTTTCCGTCAATCGCATATACTTCTCCACGCATTAAATGATAAATTCCATTATCGATTTTGTGTGCAGTTCCTTGGCAAAATTTCACTATCGGAAGAGAATAAAGCATATCAAAATTTTCATGATTACCGTCAACAAACAGTGTTGTAAAGTTTTTGTTTTTAAGCCACTTTATCCAATATTTTTCCTCATTACTGCCATCCCAAACACCGCCAAAATCGCCGCATATAATCACATAATCATTTTTAGTCATTTCTTTTTGTTGCGGAAAACGCTTTGCAGAAAGTTTTTGAATATCAATCGGAATATGTGTGTCACCTGTAATATATATCATTGTTAACCATCCTTCTATTTAATCAAACCAAAGCAAGTCATTAATTGTTTTATATCCTTTATAAGGCAACGAGACCCTTTGAGTTGGAATTTTATCCAATCCAAGTTGTTTTGCTGCCCTCAGTCTATGGTGTCCGTCAACAACATACTTTGTACCTTTATACTCAACATACTTAATAGGTTCAGTAATACCATTTTTTCTTATACTTTCCACTAAATTTTTGTATTGTTTTTTGCTCAATGTTAGCTTATGAGTTTGTGTTAACTTTGTCGGCGTAATTCTCTTTATACCTTTTGCGGCATCTGACAATTTATCTGCAACCTTAGCAGCATCTACCGCTTTATCTGCCATTTTAGCAAGTTTTGCTGTATCTGCAACCTCACCGACAAATGGGATTATGCCGACAGCATCAAGTCCTGCCGATAAAAAATCCCTGCGTGCCAAATCAACAGGTATTGCTACCAAATCAGTAAATGTGTCAAGTCCCGGGATTAACGATGCTGCCGTTAAAAGATCGCTTAGGGCATCTAAAGCATTGCCTTTTGTATTTCCAAAATTTCCTGATACGCTTCCCCCCATTAAGCAGTCACCTGCTTTCTAGATTTTGAAAATTCACTTTCAAAAGGCACGATATTTATGCCCATATCCTTATATGGCTTAAAAATACTGTCCGGGGCACTGCCATAAACTATTATAGTTTTAGGCGATAGCCTTTGCACCATACGAGCCAGACCTATTTTGAAAAAGATTTTATCCTCTTTGTGTTTTATACATCCATGGGTACCTACTGCGACAGTCTTATTTTCTTCTATCGAATCAAAACAAAAAGAGAACGTCCTCTCATCCCCAAATCTCACATTGGGAATGACTTCAACGCCGTTATTCTGTAACCAAACGGCTATTGCTCTGCCTCTATATGTATTCCACATTTGCATAACAAGCGGCATATTCCGATACAAACTAAAGTCCGGGGATACAACGCCCCTAAATTTTTTGAGCTTATTCAGATACTGCTTTGGGTTATTCCAAACTCTTTCAAAATTCCTGTCATGCTCGTAAAAAACCACCCAACAGTCAAAATCGTTCCATGTTTTCGACATTGCCTTTGAAAAAGTTATAACTCTGTCAGGTAATTGATTGCTTGTTTTAATTTGCGGCAATTCAAAATAACCATCATAGTCAGCATTTTCTACCAAAAACGAATGAAACACATCATAATTGTTATTAAATTGTACATTTGTCATAAAGTATATTACCTCCGTAAACATAAAAAATCGTAAAAATCATAAAAATTTCCTCAAAACTCTTGATTTTTGTTTACGGATATGCTAAACTATACTTGTTCAGATATGTATGCGTTTAGCATATCCGTGATGAAACACATTGATAAGTTGCTGGTAACAACTTATCAAGTGTGTTTTTTCTTTTTGCTTAAAACAATCAATTGACATCACCCCTTTACCAAAATTTTTTTATTATTCTTCACCCTTTCCAAACTCATTGGCACGATATAATTTTTCTATATTATGAGCCTCTCTTAATTCTCGCTTTGTTAGACTGCTTAAATTATTAATGCTTCCGCTTTTAATCACATAAGCACAATCAGGTCTTGTACAATCGGTGTGTAATAATGTTACATTGTGTGTTGTAACTATAGACTGCATATTGTCAAAACTCTGAATTATTGAAAGGATTTTCTCGGAAAGTTCATGATGATAGTATGCATCAAATTCATCTATTACAAGAAAGGTAAGTTTGTCAAATTCTATAAACCAGCAATAAAATAACATAAGCGTTTTGGTGCCGGACGAAGCTATCGACTCAAATTCAACAACATTATCATTTTCAAATTTAGCGCCTATTGTAAGTGCGCCGCTCATTAGTTTTAATGGTACAAGTGTATAATTAAGCCCCATGTCATTAATAAATGCATTAAAATCCTCGAGCCTGCCATTATCAAGTATTATCTCATTTAGTTTTTCACTTCCGAGTTTATAGCCAATATATTTATTAGCATCTCTTAAACTCCTGAAATATAACATTCCGCTTACAAATTTCATAATTTTGGTTATAACCGAATTTTCATCTTGTATTGTATTGTTATAGATATACTTAACAACCGATAATTGTTTTTGAAGTCCCTGTGTCCTTAAATTTTCTGCACCCGGAATTCCTATGAAATTATCCTTCTCATCTATGAAATTATGAACAAGCATTTCTTTTCCATTTACAGCTATTGCTTCAAACAACAAGGTTGTTAAATTTCTCTTGCAATAGGTATATATAACCTCATCTTTACCAAACTGAAAAATATATGTGAATGTTGCATAGCTTTTTTCATTTCCTATATAAGTGTATAAATGTGGTAAAATATCGTCTTTTTCAGTATCAAGCAAGTGGGCTGTTATATCAACAACGGCGGTACATAAGCTTGATTTTCCAGAACCGTTTTTACCAAAAACAACAGATTTTTTAGCAATCTTATTATCAACTAAATTTTTGCGAAAGCCGTAATCACGAGTGTCTGATAAGTCCCACAAAAGAGTATTTTTGAATCCTCTGTAATTTTCAACCTGAAACTTTTTAAGCATATCCATTCCCCTTTCTTTGTATATTATACCACATCTTTCTATTAATGTCAAGATATTTCTGTATTTTTTTTACGGAAGCGATGAGTTATAATTAAAAATCCGAGCATTTTTAAACTTATTCTGTATTTTTTTTACAAACGCAAAAGTATTGTGACAGAAAATAATATTACACACTTGTAAAAAATTTTAATGTTTCAACCAAAATTCTTAAAATTACTTGATTTTACTTCGGTATAGCGATATAATATTATTAGCATATTTGCTGCTCCCATTATCGTAAATGAAGAGTATAAGATTACTACATTTTTTATAAAAACGATATAATGCTGTGCAGCCGAAATATAAAAATACAAAAATAACAGGTGGAT
>CAKSJU010000155.1 GCA_934463455.1 uncultured Clostridia bacterium
TTCACCGATTGCACATTTTGTCACCAGGAAATTAGCAATGACATCATTTTCAAGCTTTGCAACAAAGGACGTTATATCATCGACATCTACCGGTGCATATTCATCACTGTCCAGCTTCATTCTCTCTTTTACAACCGTACTCTGCATTGCACATACACTCTTAAAATCACCGAGCAGAAAACGAGTCATGTCAACAAGATGAACACCCAAATCCGCCAAGGTTCCGCTTCCCGCATATTTCTTTACAAATCTCCATTCAAGACGTCTTCCCGGGAAAAAAGCACCGGATTTTAAATATTGAATATTGACATTTACGATTTTACCGAGTTTTCCCTTTTCAATCAAGGATTTAGCATAGCGTGTAGCATCCATAAAACGGTAAGAAAAGTTCATCATATTAACAACGCCGCTGTCTTTTACCGCTTTAACAAGCTCATCCAAGCCGTCCTCCATTGAAATACCGAGCGGTTTTTCAACCTCCACGGGTTTTCCTGCCTTTGCAGCTGCCGTAGCCATTCTGACATGCAAGTAATTCGGCGTACAAATTTCTACCGCTTCAACCTCATCACAGCTTATAAGGTCGTTATAATCGGTAAAACGATACTTTTCGGGTATCCCGAGGCTATCCCCGACAGTTTTTAGCTTTTCTTCGTCAATATCACAGATAGCGGTAATTATTGCATTTGCCGATTCTTTAATCCCGCGAATGTGCTTATTCACGGCAACCGCTCCAACACCTATAATTCCTATCTTTACCACAGCAATCAAACCCCTTTATTTAATGTACTCATGCTTTCTCAAAGAATCGTCCATACCTTCAAATTTATCCTTGACCTTTTCCAACGGTTCAACATGTCCCATTGTAGGCTTTGTAATACCGTCGGGGCAAGCCCATTCTATAGCATTTGAAATAATTTGTGTTACATCATCACGGTAATATGTAGGATATGCTTCATGTCCCGGACGGAAAAAGAATATTTTACCCAATCCGCGTTTATAGCAGCAGCCGCTTCTGAATACCTCACCGCCTGCAAACCAACTCATGAAAATCAACTCGTCCGGAGCGGGTATATCGAAAAACTCACCGTAGGTCTCTTCATTTTCAAATTCAATATATTCCGGAATATTCTTTGCAATCGGATGCGAAGGATCAAGCACCCAAACACGTTCTTTTTCATCATTTTCGCGCCACTTTACTCTGCAAGACGTACCCATAAGAAGCTTAAACGGTTTACTTCCGTGAGCCGAATGAAGCGCAATAAAACCCATGCCTCCCAAAACTCTCTCTTTAACTTTTGCGGCAATTTCATCTTTTACATCGCCATGCTTCATATGTCCCCACCAAAGGAGAACATCCGTATTATCCAAAACTTCATCAGTCAATCCGTGTTCTTCCATATCCAAAGTTGCAACTCTTATATTAAATTTCCCCCGTGCCGAAAGCTTTTGTTTAATAGCACCGTGGATTCCCTCCGGGTAAATCTTTGCAACATTTTCATCCAATTTTTCGTGACAATACTCATTCCATATTGTAACATTTATCTTTTTCATTCTGCTCTTCCTTCCTTTTATTGCATCTTTTAGGTTACAGCTTAAGCTACCTAAATTATGCCACAGGCAAATAACAATTTCAAGTCATAAATCAAGCTGATTTTATTGCACTTTTCGACACAAATATTGACAGGTTTTATTCTCGATGATATACTATATTCACAGGAGGCTGATATAAATGTCCTTAACTAACATAATAAGCTTAAAGCAATTATATTATACCGATTTTGAAATTTACAATATTTTTGCCATGCGGCAAAAATGGATTAACGGTGCAGTCTTTCACATGCATCAGCCGAGAAAAAGCACCGGAATAATTTTTTTGAATAATGTTCAGGCTTCGTATGTATGTAAATCACACAAAAACCTTGTAATAAAAAACAAAAGCGTTGTATGTCTTCCGCAAGGAAGTGAATATACCTGTTTTAATATAGATTGCACAGAAACTCTCAATGATGCCATTCTTTTGGAAATTAATATAAAAAAAGACGGTGTTGAATTTTCTTTTTCGGACGAGCCTTTTATAATAAACGATATTAACATTTTACTGATTGAAAAATATTTTGAAGATATTATCCGTTACTACGAGAGTACAAAACCATCACCTATTCAAATCAAGTCAGCTGTTTATAATTTACTCTCATATATATGTAAAGAAAAGAACGAAAAAGTAAAAAAAAGATTTTCACAAATAAGCAGCGGAATTGAACTTATCGAATCCGATACCTTATGCAACTTTTCGATAGAAGAAATTGCACAAACCTGTAATGTCAGCGTTTCCTATTTCCGACGCTTGTTTAAAGAATATTCGGGAAAGAGTCCGAACGAATATCGGTTGGATATGCGCTTGAATATGGCAAAAAAAATGCTCGAAAGCAGCGGAGCTACTTTAGAGCATATAACAGAAGCTTTAAATTTTCAAAGCTCTTCGTACTTTTGCCGGATATTTAAAAAGAAGTTCGGTATAACTCCCGGCAATTATCGTAACGGCATATAATTTTATAGATAATAAATCAGAATGGAGCAATGTCCATTCCGGCTAAAAAAGGCTAATACTACAGAAGTGTTTGCACCGCAGGTGCTCTCGCAAAAAGGTGGTAGCTTGCCGCAAGCCGTCACGAGCGCGTTTACAAGTGAGTAGGCTTCGCATGCGTGCCTTTTTGCGATAAAGGAGGAATGACAGCGCATATGACTGATTTTTCTGCATAAGAAAAATCGGAATGGAGCAATGTCCATTCCGACGTGGTATGCCTGATGCGATTCGAACGCACGACCTTCAGAGTCGGAGTTCGAGTTTTTGCTTGTTGTAAATTATTGCCATGTGCTGAAACATTAGGTTTTATGCGGCTTTCGGGGTTTTAGCTTTTTGCGGCTTGTTGTAAATTATCGTGCGTTTTTGTCCCAATAAAGGACAAATAAAGGACAACTTTTTATGGTAATTGTTACAATTTAAGCAACGTTTCGGAGCGGTTTTATTATAGCTTCCAACCTTTGGACAGACAGTAGTTTTTTAGGAGCGTTTCATTGCCGACAAAATTACAGCAACGTTTAATAAGAGAGTCCCAACCCTTTTTATTTAAAATTGTATTATATAACTTCTGCGCCTTTTGTGTGATTAATTCCTTATTGGCATTACACCATGTGAGCTGATTGGATAAAAGTGCCTTATATTGAAGTTCTGACGGTGAATCGGACGAAGATACGGCAAGATTAATATTTCTAATTGAATTACTATGTACCGGTATCATATTATTAAAATTAATTACTCCGTATTTTCCGCCGTCTATCTTTAATAAATCAATTTGATTTTTCATAGTTAAATGTTTTTGTTTCGGTGAGCTTAGAGGGGCATAATAAGATATATCGTGTATATGTAATAGTATGCCGACAAATGGGCGATTTGATTTATTATCCATAGTGTAAGGCACGCAAAAATCACTTTCACGCAAATAGTCACAATAACTCGAGTCAACCAAGACAAACGTTAATCTTTCCATTTTTATCCCTCTCGTATAATAAGAAAGTCGGGAAAAAATCCCGACCTCTATCTTTTTTAGCTCCCACTTAATGGTAGGGTACACCGCTTTTTTAGCTCCCACTTAATGGTAGGGTACACCGCTTTTTTAGCTCCCACTTAATGGTAGGGTACACCGCTTTTTTAGGGCGTAACAAATCGTTACACACCTATAAGCATATTATGCCTTATTGTATTTAAAGTATAACATTTATTTTT
>CAKSJU010000156.1 GCA_934463455.1 uncultured Clostridia bacterium
GTTAGGCATGAGGGAGTTTAAGAAAACAATTTAAAAGAAAGGATGAAAACGGAATGGAAAGGCGTATACTTATATTGAAAATTGTTGTTACTTTAATGATGTGCGCAATAATTGCCCGTCTGTTTTCGCTCCAGATTATACATGGTGAAGCATATAAAAATATGTCCGTGCAAAGGGTGACAACAACGACGGTTGAAAAAGCTCCAAGAGGTGAAATACTCGACCGTTACGGACGTCCGCTGATAACGAACAGAGTAGGATATTCTCTTAAAATGCAGAAAACAGGTCTTAAATCGGCGGAGTTTAACAAGATGGTGTTAAAGCTTGTTAATGTTCTTGAAGAGTGCGGATATACATACGAAGATACTTTGCCAATCAGCTATGCTCCGTATGAATTTAATTTTAAAGATGAAAATTCGGACGGCTCAACAGAGGATGAAAAAGCCGCATGGTTTTTAAAAAGAAAGAAAATAACGGACACTATGAGCGCGGCGGAGGTTATGGCATATTACAGAAAAAGCGTCTACAATATTGATGAAGCTTACAGTGATGACGACGCAAGAAAAATTGTAGGCATAAGGTATGACGCGGATATAAACGGACTTTCTGCGGTAAACCCGTTTACTGTCGCAGAGGATATAGACATGAATGTCGTGAGTAAAATAAAGGAACGCAGCGACGAATTTCCGGGAGTTTATATAAGTACGGAATATTTTCGGACATACGAGCATGAAACCCTTGCCGCACACATTTTGGGCGGAATAGGAAAAATGAATAAAGAAGAATATGACACTCTTAAATCAAAGGGCTACAGCTATAACGAGCTTGTTGGAAAGCGCGGAATAGAAAAGATTGAAGAGGAAAATTTAAGAGGTACCGACGGCAAAAAAAATGTAATGAAAGATATAAATGACGATGAGAATGTCACTCTGGAGGATATTGCACCTATTCCGGGAAATTATGTTACATTAACGCTTGACACCGATTTGCAGCAGGCGGCGGAAGACTCACTCGCGGAGCGGATTAAAGAAATTGCGGCAAAAGGAGCCGGCGCAAATGCCGGAGCCGCCGTTGTTTTGGATATTAAAAACGGCGATGTTCTGGCGTGTGCAAATTATCCGACCTATAATCCGGAAAGCTTTAATAAAGATTATGCGGAGCTGGCGGCTAATCCGGCAAAACCTATTTGGAACAGAGCAATCAGCGGAACATATACTCCCGGTTCGACTTTAAAGCCGCTTATAGCCGTGGCGGCGCTTGAAAGCGGAGCAGTGACCGTCAATGAAAAAATTGAATGTAAGGGTATATATGATTTCTATGCCGATTACAAGCCGAAATGCTGGATTTGGTCGTCGCAGCACAGAACTCATGGTAAGCTGGACATATCCGGTGCGATAGAAAATTCCTGCAACTGTTATTTTTATGAAGCGGGAAGGCGATGCGGCATTGATAAAATGGATGAATATGCTCAAAAATACGGCCTTGGTGAATTAACCGGAATTGAACTTTCGGATGAAGCAAAAGGCACTATGTCGAGTCCTTCGTATAAGGAAAAAATTGCGGCAAGCGAGGAAGATAAAAAGTGGTATGCCGGTGATGTTATTCAGACGGCTATAGGACAATCCTATTCGTTTTTTACTCCGATTCAGCTGGCAAATTATATTTCGGCTATTGCAAACAACGGAACACTTTACAAAACGCATATTATAAAAAGTGTACGTTCATCGACGGACGGAAAGCTTGTTTCCGAGACAGAGCCGTCGGTTTTAAATACGATTGAAGTGAAACAATCTACGCTTGACGCAGTGAAAAAAGGTATGTACGGAGTTGTTGACGAAGGCTCGGCAAGCGGAATATTTAAAGATTATCCGATAGGTATAGGTGGAAAAACCGGTACGGCTCAGGTGGGCAAAAATAAATCCGATAACGCATTGTTTGTTGCTTTTGCTCCTTTTGACGACCCGCAGATTGCGGTTGCGGTAGTAATTGAAAAGGGAGAAAAGGGTGTAAATGCCGCTTATGTCGCAAGAGATATTTTCGACGAATATTTCGGACTGAATAAAAATAATGAATATTCTGTTAATTTAAGTGAACTTTTACCATAAATTTTAAAAAAATTGTTTACAAATATGTGATTTTTTGTTATAATATAAAATAGCAGAAAGTTTAGGAGGGGATACTTTGAATATAGCGTTGATTGCACATGATAAAAAGAAAGAACTTATGGCTCAGTTTTGTATTGCATATAAAGGAATTTTAAGTAAGCATTCTTTGTATGCGACAGATACAACAGGTAAAGTTATAATAGATAACACAGGGATGAGCGTGTACAGATTTTTGCCGGGTCCGCAGGGGGGAGACCAGCAGATAGGCGCGAGAGTGGCATATAATGAGATTGACCTTGTTTTGTTTTTCCGAGATCCTCTTACCGCCGAAGCGTACGAGCCGGATGTTTCAAATCTTTTGAGACTTTGTGATATGCACAATATTCCTATGGCAACAAATCTTGCTACGGCAGAGGTACTTATTCACGGTCTTGACAGAGGGGATTTGGATTGGCGCGATATTGTTAATCCAAAAAAGTGATATTTAAATGATATTTGATAATTAAAAAAATAATAAAAAATCATGCCTGTTTTTTGACAAAACAGGCATGATTTTTTAAAATGTGTCAGATTTTAGGGTTTTTGGGGTATTGAAAAAAAAATCTACTTGGTCTGGAGACGAATTTTATCAGCCACCATGGCTATAAATTCGGAATTGGTAGGTTTACCTTTGGTATTGCTTATGGTATAACCGAAAATATCATTCATAACTTCGGGTTGACCTCTGTCCCATGCGACTTCAATTGAATGTCTTATGGCACGTTCAACTCTTGAAGAGGTTGTTTGATATTTCTTTGCAATCGTCGGGTAAAGCTGCTTGGTAATATAGTTCAAAAGCTCCATATTATCGACAACCATAATAATCGCGGAACGAATATACTGGTAGCCTTTTATATGTGCGGGAACGCCAAGCTCATGAATATATTCCGTAACCAATTCTTCAAGATCGATTTCCTTTTCATTCATTCTCGGTTTCTGTACAATAGATTGTTTTATACTATCGGCCTTGAGGACTGCCGCAGATGACGAAACATTGACTATAAGAGAACGGATTGTATCGGCAATTGCTTCTTCTGCTTGAGGCTTTAAAAGAAAATAACTCGCTCCGAGCTTTAGTGCGGAATCAATTATTCTTTCACTGCTCGAGACAGACATTGTAACGTATTCGGGTCTTTTTTCCAAAGAGCTTTCGGAAAGTTTTTTCAAAACAGCCAATCCGTCACGCTTTGGCATAACTATGTCAATGAGCGCGATGTCAGGCTTTGTTTCAATAATCATACCGTAAGCCTCTTCACCGTCATACGCAACACCGGCAACTTCAAAATCGTCTTGTGATTTTAAATAATGCGCTAAACCGTTCGCAAAATCGCGATTGTCGTCAGCTATAAGTACAGATACCTTTTGATTCATGGGAAATACCTCCAAAAAAATTAATTAGGTCGGTATCAAACCAATATAACTTTATTAAATTGTAAAGGTTCAATTGAATAAGTGCATATTGTGTTTTCACCGCACCTATGAGTACATTATACCATATATTGTGTTATAATGCAAGCTTTTTTTAAAAAATACACATTTTTTTTTACTAACTTAT
>CAKSJU010000157.1 GCA_934463455.1 uncultured Clostridia bacterium
TCCCGCAAGTGATAATTTTTGCGATTTTCCAAAAGCAGATTATGGGAGGAGTAAACATAGGCGGAGTCAAAGGCTAACAAAATTTTGGATAAATCTGCCCATCTTGCACATTTGTCCTCACTTGCGTACATCAAGTACGCGACATTCGGTTAAATGCACAATCTGAGCAAATTTATCTCAAAATTCGGAGCGATTTTCTTTCACCCGGAGTGAGTGTATTTACAAATGTATATTTCTATAGGGGACGGTGCCTACACCGTCCCGCAATAACAAAATCAAAAAGGAAGGAGTTAATGAAAAAAGATATGAAAAAACTAATGGGAATATTACTTCTGATTACAATGCTTGCGCAATGTCTGCCGGTATTTGCCGAAGAAACGGAGGAAACGGCGGATGCAAAAGCCGTACTTGTCGAAATGGAAAATGCTGATGTTGTCGAGGGACTTTTTAAGGTCGTTTCCTCGAACAGCTACAGTGGCGGCAAAGGCATGCAGGTTTATGAAACTAAGGAGGAGGAAAGCTATATTGAGGTTCCGTTTGAAGTGGAAACGGACGGTGAATACGATTTACATATTCTTTCGACTAACGGAAACACCGACTATGTTTCAAAGTATAAATGGAAGCTGGACGATGAAGAGGACTGGCGCGGCTACAGCGGTGTGAGCGGAACGGGCGGATATTCGCAGGGAGATTACGGAGTTCCGGTAAGCTGGCTGAGAGTTGCCGACAAAGAAAAGCTTTCGGCAGGCGAGCACAGAATTAAAATTATGGTATCAAATAAGAGAACAATGGCAAGTGACTTTATGTATTGCTTTGTCGATTGCGTATATGTTGTTCCGAGTTCATGGGATTGGATGCCGTTTAATCTTTCCGAGCCGTACAATATTGAAAAAATGAAATTTGAATACGTGGACGGAAAAATTTCAAAAGAGACCGTAAAGCAGGAGCAATCGCTTGAGGTTACGGCGGAGAATACGGTAACAGAAACAACTCCGTATAATGCAACCCTGCGTACAGAGCTTCGATATAAGGGACAAATGGTGACATATTCGAACTATGCGCCGGATATTCCGACAAAATCGTGGAAAGCGGGTAAAAAATATTCCGGAAAATGTACTCTGACAGTACCTTTTAACGCTCCCGACGGACTTTATGAGGTATGGACGGGATTTCTGGGAATTAATTACGCCAACGGCGATGAAATGCACAAAATCGGCGAACTGGTTGTGGGAGAAATTCCCAAGCTTCCGGAAAAAGGTGTAATAAGCGCGGCAAGCTTTGACATACCGGGCGAGGTTAAAAGAGCGGAAAAATTTTCGGTGAAGGTAAGATTGACCGCAAACAAAAAAGCGGCATCGGCAAAGGCATATCTTGCTTTTTATAAGGGCAATGAGCTTTGGTATGTGGCAGAGCAGGAGGGCAGAGCTTTCAGCCTTGCGGAAAAAGTAGAAACCGAGAAAAATATTGAATTTGAAATAAAAGAGGATGTCCCGGACGGAGACTACAAGGTTGTTTTCGGAATACACGGCTTTGATACCGAAAAGGGTGAGGCTGATGTGAGAATAAGCGGCGGCGCATTTATGGGCGAACGCACCTACAAGCCGCTATCCTACGGAAAATATTCTCCGGAAAAAACGGGCAATACACATTTTTGGTATGTTAATCAAAACCATGCCATGATTTGGGACGGGGAGCCTTATATTCCGATAGGCGGAATGTACTGCTCGAACTACATACTCGGCTTTAACATTAACGACCCCGCGGCAAACAAAAAGCGTTGGGATGCCGAAATTGTAAAGCTTGAGGAATTTAAAAAGCAGGGAATAAAGCATGTTTACATTAATTCAAACCGAGTATACGAAAATATCCCCGGTTGGGCATTGGAAACATATTTTGATTTGCTTGAACAGTACGATATAAAATACGGCTTTCAGATCGGCAGCGGAGTTTGGGAGTCGGAGTACTATGCGGTACGCTCCAACAGAGAGTGTTATGAAGCGGACGCAACCGATTCGGGTACCGTCACATTTGAAAAAGCGTCGACCTTCCATATGGGCGGCAGTATTATAGATGTAACCTGCGTATATATCGCAGTGGATACGCAAACCGGTGAGGCTGTTGACAGCGGAGCGGGCGCAGCGAAATTTACGCCGAGCGGTACAATACTATACAGTGCGGATATTACCGTTCCTAAAAAAGGAGACTATAAGGTTTATTTCACTCCGCGCGTAAGGACGGAGCATAATAATGTTATTGACCCATTCTGCAAAAGAGATGAAGTCAGAAAAGGAATTTCCGATTTCGCAAATGCGTATATGGCGGGCGATAATTTCCGTGATTTTATAGATATACTTTCCAACGAAAGCGGTTTTACAAACTGGGTTGAGGGAATCAGACTTGACGGAAAGGATGCGCACGCAGCATATGTAAAATGGCTTGAGGAAAAATATAAAACCGTTGATAAAATAAACGAAGCATGGAAAATGCTCGACGCTGTTCCCGATATCGATACGGCGGCGGATTTGATGCCGGTTTATACCGATATTGAACGCGGAATCATATATAACGAAGATATAAAAACTCACAAAATTTATAAATCGGATGTTCACGGACTTTTGTGGGACGAGTACATCGATTTCCGTGAAACTTCTTTTGCAGAGCTGAACAATGAGATGTCGGATGTTATAAAATCAACGCCGAATACGAATGTTCCGGTTATTATAAAGCATATTTCAATTCTTGAAGATTATAACGTGCAAAAGCATACCTACGGCGGCGTGGACGGTCTCGGCGGAGAAATATACGGCGACTTCAGCATGGCAACGGCAAAAAGGACATACCCTTATTCCGAGGTTGAACAGTCGGCAAAAACAATGTGGTATGTTATCACCGAGTGTAATACCGAAGAAAATATGGAATTGAAAACCAAAGAAGGACCGACGGTTTATGAGTCGGAGGAATACATGCACCAATTCTTTGACGACCATATGGCGGACGGTGCTAAGGGAATTTACGACTTTGTGGTATTCGGAGATTTCTTCGGAACCTTGCCGGTATACAGCTACCATTCAAAGCCGGAGGCTTATACATGGTCTAAAAATTATCGGGAAAAGGTTGAAAAGAACGCGGATAAGATAGCGTCAACTCAAAGAGAGAACGGAAGAAAGCAGCTTTATTCCTATCCGGCGGGTCAATCCTGGTGGTATATGCCGAATAAGCGTAATGCGGTTCTTCCGAATGACGACTATGTTCAGACAAGACCGAGTTTTCTCGGCGACAGGGTAGTCTTGCAGACCTTTAATCCGACGGTTGATAAGGAAGCTTTGTTTGTTAATATGGAGGATGCTCCGGCAACATTAAAATGGGGACCTGCATTTAACGAATATCTTGCAGATAAGCCGGAGGGCGAAAAGGTTATATATCTGGGACTTCGAAAGGATTTGGGATCACTTCCCGAAATTGATAAATACTATACCGATGAAACCTTCCAGAACGGAGAGGAAACAATTCAGGTTTTGAAACCGACCGAAACCTCCGAGGTTATCTTCCAAACAGACGGAAAGGTTTGGGGACTAAAGGACGGAGATTTGTATATTGTTTCAAACACAGGCTGGTTTACAGGTCCGATAATAAGCGATCAGTATACCGGAATGA
>CAKSJU010000158.1 GCA_934463455.1 uncultured Clostridia bacterium
TTTATAACGACCGAATAAAACCAATTTTCCTGTTCAAACGAAACAATCTTCGCAGGCACCGTTTCACAGTTTGACATATCGTCCGTAAGCTGCAAAAGTCTTTTAAGACGCGTATTTTCTTTTTTGTATTCTTCCCTGCTTCGATTTTCCTTTTTTAATGTATTAAGCTCACTTTTTAAAAGCTCATTCTCCTCTTTTAACGTTTTCATTTCACCTATAAAAGTAAAAAAATTTTTAATGGGGCGCGTTATTTTTACAACTGCCGCCTCCGCAGGTGAAATAGCAGTATTTATAACATTTGATACAGGATTATTTCCTATTTTCGCCGCAACTGCAAGTATTGCTGCTGCCGCTGCTGTACAAATTAAAACTATAATCGTTCTTTTCTTTAGTTTTGACACCTTTTACCACTTCCAACAACTAATTTTGCGCCGCGGACGACGACCTTTTTACAATATTCATATCCGTTCCCGCCGTAACTGCACCTAAAGCAACGCAATCAAGAGGATTATCGGCAACCGTAACCGGCAGTCCGGTAATCATATTTATCATTTTATCAAGATTTCTTATCATTGCGCCGCCGCCCGAAAGAATAATTCCGTTTTCCATTATATCTCCCGCAAGCTCGGGAGGCGTTTGCTCAAGAGCCGCCGTAATCGCAGAAACAATTTCCCGTATCGGCTCGGACATTGCATCCCGTATTTCAGCAGCTGACACGGTAACCGTTTTCGGAAGACCGCTCACAATATCGCGCCCTTTTATTTCATATCCGCTTTCATTATCAAACGGCAATGCCGATCCGATTGCTATTTTTATTTCTTCGCTTGTCCTGTCTCCTACCGTCAAATTGTATGCGTGTTTTATATAAGATGATATGGCACTGTCAATTGCATTTCCCGCAAGTCTCAGGGATTTTGAAACTACAATACCGCAAAGCGAAACTACGGCAACTTCTGTTGTTCCTCCGCCTATATCAACTATCATATGACCTATCGGACGTTCAACATCCACTCCCGCACCTATTGCTGCTGCCATCGGCTCTTCCATTATTACTATATTTTTAGCGCCTGCCGCGCCCACAGCATCCTCGACCGCTCTTTTTTCAACATTTGTAATTCCTGACGGAACGCATACTGTTACATTCGGTTTCACAATTCCCTGCTTTTTTCCAAATGCCTTTTGAAGTAAAACCTTTATCATTTCCTGAGTTATATCAAAATCGGCAATTACTCCGTCCTTCATAGGACGGATTGCAATTATATTGTCCGGTGTTCTTCCGAGCATTTCGTTTGCACTGTTTCCCACTGCAAGCACTTTTCCGTCATTTTTATCAATCGCCACAACCGACGGCTCGCGCACAACTATGCCCTGCCCGTCAATATAAATCAAAGTATTTGCCGTTCCCAAATCTATACCGATATTTTTTCCCATTTTCAAAAATGAAGAAAACATTTCTATTCTCCTATTCCTAATAATTTACGTTTTCAATTATTTGCCAAATCAATATCAAATTCCTTTTTCAAGGTTAGCGCAAGCTTGGAAAGCGGAAGACCTACCACATTAAAATAATCTCCGCATATTTTATTTACCAAAAGCGCACCTTTTCCCTGTATTCCGTATGCACCTGCCTTATCCATAGGCTCTCCGCTTTTTATATAACCTTTTATCGTCTCGGGTGTCAGCTGATTGAAATACACTTTTGTACATTCGCAGCCGGCAACCGAAAAGCTGTCCGATACCCTCATAATGCAAAAACCGGTATACACCTCATGCACATCTGCCGAAAGCTCCGAAAGCATAGAAGCTGCATTTTCTTCATCTTTCGGTTTTCCCATAATTTTTCCGTTGTGATATACCACCGTATCCGCGGAAATAATTAAGGCATTTTTTTCGTCTTTAAGCGCACTTGCCGCCGCTGCTGCTTTTGCCATTGCCACCTCTTCCACATACAAATCGACTGGAAGATTTTTATCTGTTTTGCTTTCATCCGCATCCGATACAAATATACTGAATTTAAGGCCTATTTGCTCCAGTAATTCTCTCCGCCTCGGAGAAGCGGATGCAAGAATAATTTTTTTTACCATATATATTTCAACCTCACAAATATATTTTAACAAAATTTTCTTTAATTATTCTACTCCGCGAAAATAATGTCCTCTTGTAAATGAATTTTCTTTCATCGTATTTACATTATCTCTGTAGGATTTTAAAACATCCTCGCACTGTTTTTCGCTTTCGTCGGTAAATTCAAACCGATAAATATCTATCGGAAGCTTTTCCAATTCTTTCATTTTGTCCGCCATATAAAGCGGCTTTGAATTTAATATAACGCTGTAGCATCCCGGAGCACACATAATCGGAAATTCTTCCTTGCGTCTGTCTTTCAAATAAACCCTTTTGCCGCAGCTTTTATTCATTTTTGCAACACAGTTTTCGCATACCATAAGCTGCTGTCTGCCGTACACCACCGCTTCCAGCGGGGTGTATGCCTTAATATTACTTAATTCCTTTATATTTAACTCCTCCGAAACAGCAACACTCTTTAAAAATCCGTAAAATTTTACGGTTTCAGATGAAAATACATTAAGCCTTGTATCTCCGAAAAGCGGATATTCCGCAAACGGCTTTAATTCGCCTATATTCGAGACAAGTACACCGTCCGATATATAATAATCCTTTTTGTTTTTCTCCCGCCATACGGGCGGCAAAATTGTAATAACTTCTGTTATAGCACTATATTTTTTTATCTTTTCGCAAATTTCGGAAGGAGCATATATCCGCTTTACTCCGTTTTTTATGCAGGCTCTCGCCTGTTCAAAGGTATGTATTTTTGCAGATAAAATTTTTGCTTTCAGACGTTTATCTTCATACTCAATATCATCGCCGACAGCTTTAAAACTTCTGTAAGCTTCTTTTTTGCTTCTTATTCTTTCCAGCTCGGCAACCGCATCTCTTCTTAATTTATTTATCTGTGAAACAGGAAGCGATATTCCCTCTTCCACTTCCACCTCTGCTTTTCCCGGCTCGAACGGAGTGTTTCCGAATTTTGAAATCTGTTCTGTAATGCGTTCTTTTTCAAGAGGTTTGTTGACAGCCTTTTCAGCTTTTATATCTCCTCTGACATAAACACAGTTAAAATCCGAATCGGTAAGCGTCATTTCAGCTGTTTCTCCGTATCTGATTTGTATATATACGTCAACCTTTATTTTTTTTGTATTTACACGCTGTATATTAAGAGCATTTTCCGCAACATTTCCGGGAGTATGAATACTCATCATACCCAATCCTGTTTTTCCCGTATAATACCCTTTTGTAAAACCGCTTCGGTTAAATGCGTCGGCAAGAATTTGCCTGTCGCGCTCGCTGCAAGCATATCCCGAGTCAAGTACCTTTCTGTATGTTTGAGTTACTGCAGCAACATATTCCGGCCGTTTCAGTCTACCCTCTATTTTAAGAGAGGTAACACCCGCATCTTTAAGCGATTTTAATTCATCAATAAGAGACAAATCTTTCGGACTTAACAAATATCCCTTATTTATAACATGCATTCCGTCCGCCAGCTCATACGGCAGACGACACGGCTGCGCGCACATCCCGCGGTTTCCGCTTCTGCCTCCTATTAAGCTGCTCATAAG
>CAKSJU010000159.1 GCA_934463455.1 uncultured Clostridia bacterium
TGGCTAAACCCTTTGCTGAACATCGCCATGTTCCTTCCACTGGGCGTACTGCTTCCTCTTGCGGTAAAGCGTTTCCGACGGTGGTTTTGGATGCTGACCGCCGGGGTCGGCACATCTCTTGTGATCGAGCTGCTCCAGTATGTCCTTGGTCGTGGACAGGCCGATGTGGACGATCTGATATGCAATGTTTTGGGGGCCATGCTGGGGTACTGCTTTTGTATGCTGTTCGTCAGCTTGGTGAGGAAACAATGGAAAACCGCCGGAGTCTATGTTATTTTTCCCGTTCTGTCCATCGCTGCTCTGGCCGGTGTGTTCCTCACCTATCATTTCCGGCCCTATGGCAACCTTGCGGACGGTCCGATCTACAACGCGAAGACCAAGGAAATCGAATGGGTGCAGGAATGTTCTTTGTCCAATGAGCCCGGACCGTCCGGAGTGTACCGGACGGAGCCGTTCACAAGGAAGGACTGCGATGCCTTTGCATCAGAATTTGTTGGGCGACAGGGAGCGGAAATTCGATTCGGTACTCCCGATGTAGATTACTATGACAGCAGAGCGTTCTACTCTGACCACCGCACCTATGCCCTGTGGGTGTATTACAACGATCACTCTTACGAGTACACGGATTATCGCGTGGACAGCGAACTACGATACAGCGGAAAGGGCGGAGCGATCACAGAGGACGACCTTCGTGCCGCTCTGGATAAGCTGGGCGTCGAGATCCCCGATGCGGCCAGTTTTGTCGCCGTGGACGAGAGCGAGGGAAGGTACGCTTTTCGGGCAGAATGTGTAGTAGAAGACGATGTGCTTACCAATGGTGAATTGGTCTGCTGGGTGGCAGAGGGCGGTATCCTCTACAAGGTAGACAACCATCTTTCTGTCAGCACCCTTCATGGAAATGCTGCAGTTATCTCTTCCCAAGAGGCGTATGAGCGCCTTTGTGCCGGGCGGTTCTCTTGGCGTGATGTGCCCATGTTCAACTATTTGTCCCCACGGCAAGTGCGAGTCACTGACTGTAAGCTCGAATATATGACCGACAGCAAGGGATTCCACCAGCCCGTTTACTTGTTCACCCTCTCAGATGAAAATGATGCCGCACTGCGGGGCGGTACCGGTTGGACCACTTTCGTTCCAGCTTTAGCCGGATAGCAGATTCGGCGAGAGTCGTGGATCAAGTCTGCATATCCAATAAAATGTTGTCGCACAGATAAACTTGGGATCAAAAAAATAAGTCGAGGGAAATTCCCTCGACTTATTTTTTCGTGCCCTGTACCGTCCGGTCTGCCCCATAGGTCACATTGTGTACCTATGAACATGAACCCTAAGCGTTCCGAGCTTCTGCGCAGCAACAGCCTTGACCAGCGTATCCTTGTCCTGGAACTCACTCAGGAATACCTCATCGCCGCCATCGGTGTCACAGGAGAACCACCATTTGCTGTGATGGTCGGTGATGGAATAGTGCTTCCCAAGATAGCCAAACTCGATCTCATGCCCAATGCGCAGATCAGTGGCCAGCTGCGCATAATTTTGATATCTCAAGGGCCTACCCCGCCAAGCCGCTCCGCAACCAAGTTCATATGTTCCTCTGTCGGCTCCCAGTCAAAGTCTATCTCAATGATTCGATCTTCGTAGCACAGAAGGTACTTCTCCATCGTGCCACTATCCTGATAGGCCAGCTGATACACTTCCTCGGCTTTCCATGGTGCCGGGTCCTGCTCGCTGTAAAACCGTTTGTAACCTTCCGGAACGCTTCGGTCATTCGTTTCATCTTTGTCTGCAATTAGCTGCTCCTTACAGATGTCATACAGGAATGGCATTTTGATCAATATGATGGTGTATTCAAGGCGAGGCATATCGTAACCGGCCTTGTCATCCATTCGGGTCCGCTGACTCAAATCGTATTGGCCGAGAAAGACGGATTCGTCGCCTCTTCGTTGATAGATGTATCCGTCATATTCCACGTCCAGCATATCCTCCACGCGCAAAGGAAGTTCATCCTGATATAGGATTTGTGTGCTGCCATGGAATTCGTAGGTTTCATAGTTTTCTTCATTTTGGAAGATACCGTTTCTCACAGCGTACAGCGTCCCAAATGTGATGCCTGCCATCAAAACAACGGCAAGCACGATATCTACGGTCATTGTAATGGCGAAGTTTGTTCCTCTGGATGCCTTCTTCCGCTTGAGAAACTGCTTGACCGTGTTGACGATCACGATGAGTCCGAAGAAATACAGAAGCATCAGGATGCTGACCCATTTCATCAGTGTATCGCCCACAGCAACGACGTTGATCAGCCAGTAGAAAAGAGCAATGAAAACCACTGCAAGGACGAGCTTCTGGAATTGCGCATGGTTTGGGGTATCGACAAACTCTCCACGATCCGCCGCTTTCAGGGCCTTGCTGCGCCAACGGTAATATCCAATCAGTTCTACACCGCAAAGCAGCATAAGCATCGTCCATGCAACGCCCGTGAAGAGGTTCGTAGGGCTGGCCAGAACTCCTATTGGGTCTCCTAACAGCTGAGATATAAACAGAGCGCCGTTCAAAACACCCACAGCAAGAAGAATGTAGTAGGAGAGAAGAAAGCCCTTCTTTGCTGACCTGTGGATCATTTCCACTTCCAGCGCGGGATCAGTTTCAATGGGGATCGGCTTATCGTCCGTGGTACAGAACACCTGCATCTGCGCTGAGCTACACACAAATTGCCACCCAGTTCTGGAGCTTAAATCATGATAGATGTTCTGTCCCTCGGTAGGCTCTGGATCAAATTCCGATGCCTTGGGATAATAGCTTACTGCAAAAGTTAGGGATTCCGGTTCCACGCGCTTGTAGATCCAGCCGAGGGTCGTCATTTCGGAGATCATCCATCCCTTTTCGGCCATCTTCTTTAGATGTGCCTCGATTCCGGTGCGGTCATAAAAAGAGAAGGTTTCAAATCTTCGTTTCCTGTCTTTCATTGGTCATCCCCCTTTCCAAAGAGCGTATCATAGTCTGCGACTCGTTTACGGAGCTTTTGCGTTTCATTATCCAGCATTTCTCTGCCCTTATCGGTCAGGATGTAACTGCGGCGTCGGCCCTCTACCTTGACCTCCCGGATCATACCGGCCTCCAGAAATTGCTCCAACAGGTTATACAGCGTACCGGAGCCAACTGTGACCTGGTCGCCGGTCAGCGCGGAGATCTTATCAAAGATATCAATTCCATAGCACTCGTCCTTCAGGCAGAGCAGGATGTAAAACATCTGCTCGGTCAGCGTTTGAAACTTCGGTCTGGGCATTGTTTTACCACCTCCATCTCGAATATCGAGTTCCCCGTTTGTAGTATAACCTCGAATATCGAGTTTGTCAATATAGTCTTGTATTCATATTGAACTCCATCTTGCCACAGAGTAACAGCGCAGTTCCAGAACGGAACTGCGCTGCTGTAAGGTGCAATTATTCGTTAATCATTCGGAGTAGCAGATAGATAGCAGGCTGGTTTTCCTTAATCCACTCCATATCATGCTGCTCACCGATCTGGAGTGCCCCTGCCTTCCATTCGTCAAAATACGCTTGGCCGGTCTCGGCGTGGAGTCGGAGCTGAGCCTCCGGTGCGAGATCATCGAGTGCGATCCGCATGAGCTGCCCACGAAG
>CAKSJU010000160.1 GCA_934463455.1 uncultured Clostridia bacterium
TTTATTTGCTTATAATATAATCCTCCGGTCTTTTATCCGATAAGCCGAAATAGTACAAAATTGCTTCTACAGTTCTTTTTGAGGCGTTTCCGTCACCGTAAGGATTTGCGGCATGCGCCATTTTGTTGTATGCCTCGCGGCTGTCTAAAAGCTCTTTTGCAAGCGATACAATAACGTCTTTATCGATACCGGCGATTTTTACCGTACCTGCCGCAACAGCTTCGGGACGCTCGGTTTCCTTTCTTAAAACAAGCACAGGTTTGGCAAGTGCGGGTGCTTCCTCCTGTATGCCGCCGGAATCTGTCATAACCATAAAGCATTTTGCCATAAGGTTATGAAGCTCATCAACATTGACGGGGTCTATTAAATGTACGCGGTCGGTATCTCCCAATATTCCGAATACCGTTTCGCGTACGGCGGGGTTTAAGTGGACCGGATATACCAGCTCAACATCATCATATGAGGTTACTATTTCTTTTAATGCCGTACAGATATTTTCAAGCGGTTTACCGAGATTTTCTCTGCGGTGAGCGGTAACAACGATTATTCTTTTGTTCTCGAAATCAAGCTCGTTAAGCGTGTCATTTTCAAATTTATAGTCGGAACGTACTGTTGTCTTAAGCGCGTCAATGACTGTATTTCCCGTAATAAAAATGTTTTCCTCTGGAATTGCTTCTTTGAGCAGATTATTCTTGTTTTGAACTGTAGGAGAAAAATGCAGGTCTGCAATTCTGCCGGTCAGACATCTGTTCATTTCTTCCGGGAAAGGCGAATATTTATCGTATGTACGAAGTCCTGCCTCTACATGTCCGACTTTGATTTGATTATAAAATGCCGCAAGCGCGCCTACAAAGGTTGTTGACGTATCGCCGTGTACAAGTACAATATCCGGCTTTGCTTCCTTCATAACCTTGTCAAGTCCCTCCAGAACCCTTGTGGTTATTCCTATCAGGGTTTGTCTTTCTTTCATTATATCCAAATCATAATCGGGCGTTATCTTGAATATATCAAGCACCTGGTCGAGCATTTCGCGATGCTGCGCGGTAACGCATACGCTTGATTCGATTTGCGGATATTTCTTTAGCTCTAATGCCAGCGGAGCCATTTTGATTGCTTCGGGTCTTGTCCCGAATACGGTCATAACTTTCAGTTTTTTCACTTATTTATCCTCCGATTCTTTATCGTCGCCGGATGTTCTCATCATCAGCGCTTCTATTAATATAAATATTATTACGCAAAGCAAAATTAAAATTGCTCTGAGTGCATTGCTTTCAGCCAAAACAACGGCAGTTATTCCGAGAACTCCGCTTATGGCATAAAGTATAAATACGGTTTGTTTTTGAGAAAAGCCCATGTCTATCAGACGATGGTGCAAGTGTCCTCTGTCGGCTTTCATGGGACTTTGACCTTTTGATATACGTCTGAGCATTGCAAAGGATGCGTCAAACAGCGGCAATCCCAAAATGAGAAGAGGAACGGCAAAAGAAATGATAGCATAGCTTTTGAAAACGCCCTGAATTGAAAGCGTTGCAAGCATAAATCCCAAAAAGGTTGAGCCGGTATCTCCCATGAAAATTTTTGCGGGATTGAAATTATACGGTAGAAAACCGAAGCAGCCGCCCATAAGAGAAGCACCGACAACAGCTACCGAATATTCGCCCACACGTACCGCAATAAATACAAGACTTACTGACATAATTGCCGAGACTCCTGCGGCAAGTCCGTCCAATCCGTCAATAAAATTAACCGCATTTGTTATAAATACTATCCAGACTATTGTAACAACGATTGAAAACCACTCGGGTAAAACCCAGTATGCGTTGTCGGAAAAAAAGTTTGGATTGGTTAAAACGTCTATTTTCAGGTCTCCTCCTATAACCACCAAGAGGGCGGCAAGAATTTGTATAAAAAATTTGGGTTTTGCGTCAAGCGTTTTAATGTCGTCAACTATGCCCATGACGGCAATTATCATCGCGCCGGCAAGCGAAGCGCCGATTTTTCTGTCAAATTTTCCGTAAAAACATAAAACAGCTACAATAAATCCGAATATTATGGCAAGCCCGCCAAGCCGCGGAATAGGATGCTTGTGCATTCTTCTTCCGTCTTTCGGAATATCAACAGCTTTCAATTTTACCGCCCACATTTTTACCACCGGCGTGGAAATAAAACTGAAAAGAAATGCTACGGCAAAAGCCCCTATAAGAAATATTATCTCCTGTCGTGTCATAGATATATTTTCCTTTCAAAATCTTAATCAGTCAGACTGCTTTTGCAGCATATTTACTGGACAAATCCGACCTTTTTGTAAACTTTTCTCAATGTGCGCTGAGCCATTGCATTTGCTCTTTCCGCGCCTTTTTCACAAATACTCATAAGATACGTTTTGTCGTTTGAGAGTTCATCGTATTTTGCCCGTATTGGTCTTATTGCTTCGACAACAGCCTCGGCTACATCCGCTTTGAAGTCTCCATAGCCTTTTCCGCTGTAATCCGATACTATATTTTCAATGCTTCTGCCGGTAACTGCCGACATAATGCTTAAAAGATTGTTTATACCTGCTTTTGTTTCATCATTTTCACGGTATTCTATTACGCCCTCACTGTCCGTAACAGCGCTCTTTATTTTCTTTGCCATAACGCTAAAATCATCCAAAAGTGAAATGTATGCTTTTGGATTTTCATCCGATTTTGACATTTTTTTGGTAGGCTCGGTAAGGCTCATAACCTTTGCACCGTTTTTCGGCATAAAACCTTCCGGAATTTTGAATACATCTCCGTATATTGCATTGAAACGCTGTGCAATGTCTCTTGTGATTTCAATATGCTGCATCTGGTCTTTTCCCACAGGCACCAAATCTGCCTGATAAAGCAGGATATCAGCAGCCATTAAAACCGGATATGTAAAAAGTCCGGCATTGATGTTGTCGGCATGCTTTGCGGATTTGTCTTTAAACTGCGTCATGCGGGAAAGCTCTCCCATGTATGTGTAACAGTTTAATACCCATGCGAGCTGGGCATGCGCCGGTACATGCGATTGTATAAACATCAGATTTTCTTCGGGGTCAACTCCGCAGGCAATATATATTTTTAAAAGGTCAAGAGTGCGTTTTCTTAATTCCGCGGGATCTTGTCTGACTGTTATGGAGTGCATATCCATAATAGCATAACAGCAGTTATAATCATGCTGAAGTGTGGCAAAATTCTTTATTGCTCCGAGATAGTTTCCCAGCGTTATATTTCCCGACGGCTGAACTCCGGAAAATATTATTTTTTTATCGTCCATTATAATCTCCATTCCGCCGCCCTGCGCCGGCACAAATTGTACTTAAGCTTCTCTTATCCGCAGGGCAAAGAATGATAAGAGATTAAAACGTCTGTGTGTTTTTTTCGAACAAAGTGAGAAAAACTTAGCATGGGCGGTTAAATCCGCCGAAGGCTTAACGTGAAATTAAGTTTCACGTTATTATTCCTTTCTTAATTCAGCTGAGCTTTTGCTCCAGCACTTTCCCCAATGCCTTAATGCCTTTTTCGATTTTTTCCTCCGGCATGGTTGAATAATTAAGCCGGAAGAAATTTGAAGGCTTATCAACATCAATTGCAAAGCTGTTTCC
>CAKSJU010000161.1 GCA_934463455.1 uncultured Clostridia bacterium
GATGACATAGATTTAAACGAATTGTCCGAAAAAATGGGATATTGCGACAGCGGATATCTGTGCAGGTTTTTCAAAAGCAAAACCGGAATGACCCCGATGAAATACCGCCGTATTTGCAGAAAAGATATAAACCCGCGATAACTCTCCCAAATGTCGTATTTAGACATATTTTGTCTAAAATGTTTGACAAACCCAATATATTGTGTTATAATAACCCTGTTATTACAACAGAAAGGGTGGTTTTCTTAAAATGGAAAAATTATTCAAGCTTAAAGAAAACGGAACTACGGTAAAGACCGAGATTATAGCCGGTCTTACCACATTCATGACAATGGCGTACATAATTGCACTGAATCCAAACTTATTAACCGGCTTCGGCGCAAACGGAACTCCCGAGCTTTGGAACGGGATATTCCTTTCTACATGTATTGCCTCGGCAATCGGTATATTTGTTATGGCATTTTTGGCAAATAAACCCTTTGCAATGGCTCCCGGAATGGGACTTAACAGCTTTTTTGCCGTGGTTGTGGCAAACATTGCTGCACTTACGGGCGCGTCGTATGTTGATTCTTTTCAAGCGGCGCTTTGCATTATCCTCATTGAAGGTATCGTCTTTTTAATTCTGTCGATACTGAACATCCGTGAAAAAATAGTTGATGCAATACCTTCCGGTATAAGACACGGAATTGCCCCGGCTATAGGTCTTATGCTTCTTAACATCGGTCTCGGCTCAAATGCCGGCGTATATTCCGAAGAAGGCGGACCGTTCTTTGTTATGAGAGACTTTTTCAGCGCGCTCACTCCGAGCTATGCCGTAAACAACATCGGTACCGGCTACAAACAAATGGTGCTTACCGTTGTAACAATGTTTATCGGTGTATTTCTGATAGCAATTCTTTCTCATAAAAAAGTTAAAGGCTCTGTACTTTTGGGTATGCTTGTTTCGTCGATTATTTACTGGGCGGGAGAAGCCGTATTCCTCGGAATTAATCCGTTTGAAGGTTTGAAAGGCGCATCATTCGTTCCCGCATTTTCGGATATGGCGCAAACAACATTCTTTAAATTTAATTTCAGCGGCTTAATGCAAATCGGCTGGTTTACCGTTGTAACGCTTATACTTACTTTCTGCATGATAGATATGTTTGATACTATCGGAACATTGGTAGGTACGGCTTCACGTGCAGGTATGATTGATAAAGACGGAAATATGCCGAACATGAAAGAAGCTCTTATTGCCGATGCTGTCGGAACAATCGCAGGCTCGGTTACAGGTACTTCTACCGTTACAACCTTCGTCGAATCCGCTTCGGGCGTTGAAGCAGGCGGAAGAACAGGTCTTACTGCTTTGGTTACCGGAATTATGTTCCTTGTTTGTATGTTCCTTGCTCCGATTGCGGCAATTATTCCTGCGGCAGCTACTTCGGCAGCTCTTATATATGTAGGATATTTGATGCTCGGCGGACTTAAAAACATAGACTTTGAAGATGTTACTCAAGGTCTCCCCGCTGCACTTATGATGATTGCAATGCCTATATCCGGTTCTATCGGACATGCAATAGGTATAGGTCTTATAAGCTATACCGTTATAAAGGTATTCACGGGAAAGGCAAAGGAAGTATCTGTTTTAACTTATGTTATTTCCTTGATATTCCTTGTTAAGTTTTTCTATGTAGTATAATAGGAAATTAAAAAAATCCCGGTGTGTAAAACACCGGGATTTTTTTAATCTCTCTTCATTTCGAAAAAGTTTCGTAAACTATTTCATTGACAAAAGTAATCAGTCAAAGTATAATACTAATGAAATACATATTTTGCTTTAATGCAGATTAGTTAGTACAAATAAAACGGGGGAATATAACATGAAAGAATATTATACGCCAAACGACGATGAAATAATGGGCAGCAGCGATTCCGAATCCATTCAAAATGCCGTCGATGAAGCTTTAAAAACCGGTATCGGAAAGGTTGTTATTCCGAAATTAAACAAAAGAACGGGAAAGGCGCTTTGGGAAGTTGACAGCGCCGTAATACTGTCTTCAAATATTGAAATAATACTTGACAATGCTTACATACTTCAAAAAGAGGGCAGCATGGACAATGTTTTCCGCAATTTTGAAGAGGACAAAATAAGAAAGTCATACAAAGAGGAGCAGCACAATATTATCATTCGCGGAACGGGCAATGCCGTTATAGACGGCGGAAAGCACAACGGTCTTACCGAGTTCACTTCAATGAAAAACGGTATGCCTAACATCCGCAAAAACAATATGATATTATTGCATAACCTAAGAAACTTCACAATAGAAGGCATTACATTATTAAACCAGCGTTGGTGGGCTGTTAATCTGATATACTGCGAACAGGGTATTGTGTCCCGCCTTAACATAAATGCACAAAATAACGTTCCGAATCAGGACGGTGTTGACCTGCGTATCGGCTGTCACGACATAATAATAGAAAACTTATCCGGTCAATCCGGTGACGATTTTATAGCTCTTACCGGCTTTTACGGCGGCTATGAATCCGGAACATATACAGTAGAGGGTAAGTCAAAGGATATTCACGATATTATAATAAAAAATATAATTGCCTCATCCTTTGATTGTGCGGTTGTCGCTTTAAGAAACAATGACGGAGTAAAGCTTTACAATGTCAGCATAGATAACATCCACGATACCGCAAACGGTACCGAAAATATGACCGACTATAATGTTCAGCACCGTCAGGAATGCCGCGACGATGCCGGAATGCTTTCCCCCTATGCCGTTGTAAGAATTAATCAGAAGGGCTTTGAATCTATTCGCAGCGTTATGCCCGGAGAAACCTACGGAATTAATATTACCAATATATATTCAAAATGCAACGCTGCCGTTATGATAAACAGAGATATTGAAAAAACCTATATAGGGAATATTTATGCAAACGGTAAAACGAAATATGCAGTAACGACAAAGACGGAATGGGGCAATAATTTCGGCTTAAATGCCCGTGATGTCATTATTGAAAATGTATTTTTTAATGCCGAGAGTGAAAACTCTGTTGTATTTGATTTTGATAACGATGAAGAAGATAAAACCTTGGAAAATGTGTATGCAAGAAACATATTCTGTGGCAATGCAAAAGTTGCCGTAAACTTGCAGCACAAAGGACGGCTCGTTATCGATAATATGATATATAACGGCGAAATTTCCAAAACAGACGGCAGTGAATTAGTTATAAACGGAAAGACAATTTTATAATGCAGGGATGTTAAAAAGCTCCGGAACGCAAAAAGGCATGTGTTACTTGGATAATATATTATAAAATAATCTAATTTTATAATTTTTTGAAAAAAACTCAAAATTTTCGATTTTTATTATATTAAAACGCCTTTCAAAGACGACAAATTGAAATATGCCGAAATTATGCCTTTTCAGGCGGTGTTATGATTACTTATCTTCG
>CAKSJU010000162.1 GCA_934463455.1 uncultured Clostridia bacterium
TGTTGGTAAGAGTAGGTTTAGCATATACATAAAAACCGTTAGGGCAATGCTTGTAAATGTAAGATTTAACTTTTTTATATGACTTTTATATAGTTAGCTCCGTTATACTTTTTGATTATTCCGATTTTGCAGCCGGCAAATATAGATTAAACTCAAACATTGCATTTCGGGGCTGACAGCAAGAGTATGAAGAATCAAAATATCGTCATCAGAGCAAGAAATGCTCTATGAGCATTCGTTATATCCTTCATTATGTTCACTGTTCAGAATAACACAAGCGTATAAAGTATCTGTTTACGTTAAAGTGTATAATTCCCCGTTTGCAAGGCTTCTATGCAGAAATTCGTCTGACGGATAAAACCCTTTTTTCCAACCGAGATTTTCGCTGTTTAATAAAATTGTTGGATAGCAGAAAAATCATTTTCAATTACTTTTTAAAATTTCATAGTCTCACTCCGTTTAACAAATTCCATTTTGATTTGCAGATATTCTTCACACATTTTGAACTTTTATGTGAAATTAATTTTTTTCCTGACCCTCAAGCCATATTATCAAAACCGAAATGTCGGCAGGGGAGACACCCGAAATGCGCGATGCCTGACCGAGAGATGCAGGTTTTATTTCGTTAAGCTTTTGACGTGCTTCTATTCTCAAACCGTATATTTGAGAATAATCGGTATCCTGAGGCAAGGCTTTTTCTTCAAGCTTTTTAAATTGTTCAACCTGAGTTTTTTGCCTGGTGATGTATCCGTCGTATTTTAATCGTATTTCAGCTTGCTCGCATACATCAAACGGAAGGTCGGGACGGTCTTTGTCCGCTGCGGCGATTTTCTCGTAATTTAACTGAGGACGTTTAATCATTTCCGAAAGGCGTATTCCGGTAACAACCTCGGATGTTCCGTTTTCACATAAAATCGGATTTGCAGCCGACGGAGAAATTACGGTTTGCGTGAGACGTTCTATTTCATTTTCAACCATTTCCATTTTGTGCAGGAAATTTTGGTATCTTGTCTCGCTTATAAGCCCGACTCGGTAGCCTATCGGAGTAAGACGTTCATCGGCGTTATCCTGTCTTAAAAGAAGTCTGTATTCCGAACGCGAGGTCATCATTCTGTAAGGCTCGTTGGTACCTTTTGTTACAAGGTCGTCAATCAAAGTGCCGATGTAGCCGTCCGAACGGTTGAGTATCATGGGAGCTTCATCCTTTAATTTAAGCGCGGCATTTATACCGGCGACAATGCCTTGTGCTGCGGCTTCTTCATATCCGCTTGTCCCATTAAATTGCCCGGCACCGTAAAGTCCCGATATTTTCTTAAATTCAAGCGTCGGATAAAGCTGTGTCGGGTTACAGCAATCATATTCAATTGCATACGCGGGGCGCATAATTTCCACATGCTCCAAACCTTTTATGGTGCGCAGCATTTTAAGCTGAATATCTTCGGGAAGCCCGGTGCTGATGCCCTGAGCATACATTTCGCAAGTGTCAAGCCCCATAGGCTCCATGAAAAGCTGGTGACGCTTTTTTTCTTTAAAGCGCATGACTTTATCCTCGATAGAGGGGCAATATCTTGCGCCTACGCCCTCGACTCTGCCGCTGTACATTGGAGCTTTTTGGATATTGTCCCGAATTATTTTATGAGTTTCTTCGTTTGTATAGGTAAGATAACACGGAGCGGTATTTTCGCCCGGGTCGGTTGTCTCAAAAGAAAAGGGAACAATATGCTCGTCGCCGTCTTCTCTTTCCATTTCGTCAAAGTTCAGCGAATTTCCGTGTATACGCGCAGGAGTACCGGTTTTAAAACGGCGGATTTCTATTCCGAGTTTTTTTAAGTTTGCCGAGAGTTCATTGGCGGGAAATGTACCGTCCGGTCCGCTTTCGCGTTCGTAGTCTCCGATAAGCACTTTTCCGCGCAGATATGTGCCGGTAGATATTATTGCCGCTTTGACTCTGTAGGCTGTACCGAGGTGTGTGACAACTCCGCAGACAGCACCGTTATCTGTGAGAATATTTACTATTTCGGCTTGCTTGACCTGCAAATTATCCTGCTCTTCAACAGCTTTTTTCATTCGTATGTGGTAACGTTTTCTGTCGATTTGGCAGCGAAGAGAATGTACTGCCGGCCCTTTGCCTTTATTAAGCATTTTTGATTGAACAAATGTATCGTCCGCCGCTTTTCCCATTTCTCCGCCGAGCGCATCAACTTCACGCACCAAATGACCTTTTGCCGTTCCGCCTATACTTGGGTTGCAGGGGAGATTTCCTATTGCGTCGAGACTTATGGAAAACATAACTGTTTTCATGCCAAGCCTTGCCGAAGCAAGAGCCGCTTCAATGCCGGCATGACCGGCACCGATGACGGCAACGTCAAAATCTTCAATATATTCCATTAGTCTTCAGTTCCTTTCGATTGCGAGTTTGCGTTGATTATTTTTCTGAGCGTTCTTGCCGCATAAAATTCCATCGGATAGCGGAAAATCGCATACCAGCCGATAAGCGTCAGAATAATGGCGAGAACGGGATTTATTACCGTAAATACAAAGTATGTGAACAGCAGATAAATCGCAGTTAAAAACAAATTTTGAGGCAATTTTGCTATTGCCAGAATGAATGCGTTTTTATATACAATCGAAAGCTTATTATCAAATGTTACAATAAATTGATATATGTATCCGTGCATAAAAATATACAAAACGGAAAAAGCAAGAAGCAGCGAAAAGAGTATAAAATATAAAATATTTGCGGTGGATTGATATAACGCGGTATAGAAAGCCATTGCGAATATAACAAGCACAACAACGATAATGTCTATAATTACAACAATAATCGACTGCTTGAAGTTTTCTATAAATTTCCCTTTAAAATCAGACCATATCCAGACATGCTCTTCAACCGCCATACATTTTGTTGCATATGCAAATGCTGCGGAGGCAGGACCTGAGCCGATCATAAGCAAAAGCTCCATAATGAATAAAGCAAAAAGGACTCCGGTATATGTAATCTGCGTCTGTGATGCTTCGGCTGTGTTAACCGAAGAAATGTATTCCGTAAGCACCGGCTCAATATGCGGAAATACAAATCCCGCGAATAAAAAAGCAAGAATAACAATCATGGGAATACTGGCAATAATATACAAAAAATTAACCTTCAGCAAATTCCAGAAATTTCTGATAAACGATTCAAAATATGTATAGAATATATTTCTTTCCGGAGCACCTTTGTCAATTCCTTTGCCCTCTTTTTCGTAATTGAATTTAAAAATAGACATTTTTGTCAACCCTTTCAAAATAAACATATAAAACTATTGTATCATAAAAAAGTTGTCGATACAATAGTTTTATAAAAATATTTTGTTAAATTTTCTGACACCCGCTTCCTTTGAACGGTTTTT
>CAKSJU010000163.1 GCA_934463455.1 uncultured Clostridia bacterium
TTTTGAAGAAAAAAAGTATTTTTCTTCAAAAAGTATTGATTTAATTTAGCAGTAAATCAAATTACAATGTTACGCCGTCTTTAAAAATGGATATTTCTTTGAAATTATTTATTTCATTTTTTGTTTTCTTACCGGAGGCTACCGATAAAATATATTCAAAAAATTCCTTTGATAAGTCTTTTTCGCACATTTTGCCCGCATCAAAGTCAATCCAATTTTGCTTTTTTTGAAACAGCGGAGTGTTAGTCGATATTTTTACGGTCGGTACCGGTGCGCCGAGCGGAGTTCCTCTTCCTGTTGTAAAAAGTATTATATGTGCACCTGCCGCGGTAAGATTTGTTACCGCTGTCATATCATTTCCCGGACCGTTTAGAAGATTTAATCCGTTTTTCGTTAATTTGTCTCCGTAATTCAAAACGTCAACCACATTTGATGTTCCGCCCTTTTGGACACAGCCGAGGGATTTTTCCTCGAGAGTTGTAATTCCTCCGGCTTTATTGCCGGGTGACGGATTTTCGTAAACCACCTGATTATGCGATATAAAATATTTTTTAAAATCATTTATCAGGCAAACCGTTTTATCAAAAACCTCTTTGTTTATACATCTCTTCATTAAAATCGTTTCCGCACCGAACATTTCCGGGACTTCGGTCAAAACGGTAGTGCCTCCGCATGCCGTCAGCATATCGGAAAATTTTCCGACAAGCGGGTTTGCGGTAATTCCGCTCAAACCATCGCTGCCGCCGCACTTTAGCCCTACCTTAAGCTTAGATAACGGAATTTTCTTTTTTTTAAAAGTATCGGCATATTCAAAAAGCTCGCCGACAATTTTGATGCCTTCCGATATTTCATCTTCGCTTTCCTGACAGTTTAAAAATTTTACCCGTTTCGGATTATACTCACCGAGTATTTTTTTAAATTCGGTAATATTGTTGTTTTCACACCCCAGCCCCAAAACAAGCACTCCTGCGGCATTCGGATGGTTTACGAGACCCTTTAAAACAAGCTGTGTGGTTTTTTGGTCATCGCCGAGCTGTGAACATCCAAAAGGATGTACAAAGCTGAATGCACCGCTTTTTTCGGCTATTTTTTCCGCAATTTTATTAACGCAGCCGACAGTCGGAATAATCCACACTTCGTTTCTTACGCCAACCTCTTTGTTTTCTCTTTCCCAGCCTTCAAAAAAGAATTTTTTTTCGCATGGGATGCTTTTGGTAAGCTGAGGGGCGTATTTATACTCTATAATATCCGAAAGATTTGTTGCCATATTATGGGTATGTACATGTTCTCCTTTTTGTATATCCTTTGTCGCATGACCTATCGGAAAGCCGTATTTTATTATGTTTTCTCCGCTTTTTATTTCGCAGAGCGCATATTTATGTCCATCCGTAAGATTTACTTCAACATTATCCTTTGGATTGATAATCATAGCTTTTTGTACTCCTCGTCAACGTATTCAATGAGACAGCTTAAATCCATGCCCCAAAGCCGGTCATTTTTTAATATATCCGAAACAGGCGCAGTTTTCATAAAATTCATAACATCGGTATCGTCATTAGGCATATCGGTGCGGTAAAATTTTATAAGCGCGG
Organism: uncultured Clostridia bacterium; assembly: GCA_934463455.1. Lineage (GTDB taxonomy): Bacteria > Bacillota > Clostridia > UBA1381 > UBA1381 > CAKSQL01. Next base: position 1,593 of record CAKSJU010000163.1, read on the forward strand.
CGAAAGCGACAATCAATGTTTTCGGATTTTCTCCGAATCTTTTTCTATACTCCGATATTGACGGCAAAACTCTTACTTTAAATTTACTTACCGAATTAAGTGCAATTGATGAAAGATAGTGCTTTATATACGGATTTTTAAACCGCGTCAGAACATCCTCAGCATAGCTTTCAAGTTCTTCTTTGGGCAAGTCGAGTGTAGGAATTATTTCTTCAAAAATACATTTTTTGACATATGCCAGCATATCTTGATTCGCCATACATTCGCCAACTGTTTTAAAGCCTTTAAGCATTGCATACGGCACCATGGAAGTGTGCGCACCGTTTAATATCCGCACTTTTCTTGTTCTGTACCGTTCAAGCTCATCTGTCCAAATGATGTTAAGACCAAGCTCGTCAAACGGCAGTCTGTTTTTATATGATTTATCGCCCTCAATTACCCAAAGATGAAAATATTCGGATGTATTTACCATGTTATCTTCATATCCGAGTTCTATTTTTTCTTCTTTGGGATAACCGGTAACTATTCTGTCAACAAGTGTATTGCAAAAACAATTTTTTGATTTTACCCAATTGATAAACTCTTCTCCCAAGCTCCACACTTTAGCCCATTTCAAAACATACTCTTTAAGCTTGCTTCCGTTTTTCTCTATAAGCTCGCACGGTAATACCAGAAAACCGTCAAGTCCCGATTTAAAACGTTCATATAAAAGAGCCGTAAGCTTTGCCGGATAAGAAACCTGAGGTCTGTCGGAAAGTTTATCTCCATCATGCCATGATATACCCGCCTCGGTGGTGTTTGATACTATGACATTAAAATCCGGATTTTTGGCAAGCTTTAGGTATTCGTCATAATCGGAATACGGATTTATACACCTTGATACGCTGTCTACAAGCGTTTTTTCCACGCCCTCGCATCCGCGGATAATATGCGTGTAAAGGCAGTTTTGTTCCTCGAGTTTAGCGCACATTCCTTTTTCGATAGGCTGTACAATAACAACATTTCCGCAGTATTTTCCGCTGTCATTTGCCTTTTGAAGCATCCAATCAACAAAACCGCGCAAAAATCCTCCCTCGCCGAATTGAATTATTTTTTCCGGGCGCACTTTTTTTTCGGTTATTTCGATTATATTTTTCACTGTTTATTACTCTCCCTTGCATTAATATACTATAGCCCGGTAAGCTTTATATGTTGAATGATTTTAAATATTCTTTTGTATTTTCAATCATTGAATCAAATAACGTTTTTGCGTCTTTTAATGAACATGTTACCAGCGGGTCGTTTGAAAATGCCTGAAAAGCAATATCAAGATTTCGCGTCAAGCCTGCGGTTGTAATCATTTCCTGCTCGCCGGAAATTCTTGCAACCAGCGGATATACCTTTTCGGGGACATTCCCCGAATAAATCGGGCGAACGGAATCGGCTGTAAATGCCGCATTTGTTTCAACAACGGCACCCAAAGGAAGGTTAGACACCTGACCTCTGTTCGGCATATTTACATTTGTAACTAAGTTGCCCAAGCCCAAAAGTGCGCGCATTTGATTAACGCCCTCTTCTCCGCTGTTTTTTATAACAAACTGTTCTTCTCCGCTCAAAAGTCTTGCACTTCTTGCAAGACGATTTTTCAAATCTTCTTTACGATGCGCAACCGTTGTAAGACCAAATCCCCATTCTTTAACTGTTTCGGGATCCTTTAAGTACCATTTACCCGG
>CAKSJU010000164.1 GCA_934463455.1 uncultured Clostridia bacterium
GCCAAAATTTTTAAAAGTTCTTTCAGCGGGGCGGTTTCCTGCGGGACTTCAATTGCTTTTTTTGTGTTCGGCACAATTTTAAATTTGTTTGTCAGATTTGATTTTAGGGTGTACCCCTCTTCTTCGATATTATATGTCCCTTTTATGCTTGACGTACCGTAGGTGTTATAGTCCACCGTCATGCTTCCGTCGGTGTCAAAGGTGATTTTGTCAAGCTGTTTCAAATCATCGGGGGAGCTTTCTATTTCGGGATTTATTTCTTTTGCCAGCTTTATAAGGTCAAAGCTCGGAAAGAACATTTTAATGTTATATGTGCTGTCGCCGCCGTCGGTTATTGAAAACAGCTCGGAGAAATATTTTTTGTAAACTCTGAAAATGCAATCGATATTATATGCGTCTTCAACTGAATTAATATTGTCGGTGCTGATTGCGGCGGATATTATTTTTGCAATGTCTTCGGCGGAAAAATTGCCGTAAAGTGCCGCTTTTTCCACATCCGCAAGACCTTCGGGAATTCCCAAAGCTTTAAAAAGTTCAACTGCCGTGCCCGAGTACCATACGTCTTTTTTTGCATTTTCCGCAAGGAGCGAAACTTTTTTGTCATCGGTTTCATATTTTGAAAGAATTTCGCCGAGATTGGACTTTATATAGATTTTGTCCTCGTTTTGTATTACAGTTCCGCAAAAATTATCTATTGACGGTAAATCAAGTCCCAGGCGTTCCTTTATAAAATTTGACGATAAAGTAAGCTCAAAGTCCGCGCTTGCAAGGCTGCCGTTTACCGAAACGGTTGATTTTGCCGAAAAATTAATTTCGTCATTTGCTTTATACGGCTCGCTGTATGAATAATCAAAGTCGGTTTCGGAGGATTTTGAGTAGTCCTTTTTAAGCGAATTGCAAATTGAAATGTATCGGTTTAAGCTGTAGGCGGTGTCGGTGAAATCCTTTATATACCGCGGCAGGTCAACGATAATCGCGCAGCATTCTTCGTTGTCCCAGCCGACTGCGAGGTCAAACGCTTCGGCTATAAATCTTATAGGCACATAAACTCTGTCGTTGACAACCACATTTGCAACATCCTGCTTCAAGCGGAGCGTGGCGTCTCCTTTTGTTACATAAAGATAATTATCATCAAGCGAAAAAGATATTTTTGTACCGTCTTTTTCAGCATTGACCTTGCGAAATTCATCGTTATATCCTACTTCCGCGCCCATGGTCTGTAAAAGAAGCCGAAACGGCAGCATTGTTCTGCCCTCGTGAATAAAAGGCATTTCACCTGTGTCTCCGACCTCCGTACAGTTGTAAATCAAGCGCGGCTGTTTTTTCTGCCCGGCAAAGCCGCATGTGCCGGAAAGAGCAAAAGATACTGCCAAAAATGTCGAAATTATTTTTTTCAAAAGTATGTCCCCTTTCAATTATTATTTCTTGTAATATGCGTTTTTGTTTTCTGATTAGATATATATCAATAATATCATATTTGTAAAATTTTTGCAAGTATTGACAGAAAAAATTATATGTGATATTATTGTAGATAATTGGGGGTGCAGAACAATTGCAGAGAGTGGAAAAACTGAAACGATTAATCGATTGCGGCGGAATTTATATAACGAGTAAGGCGAATATATTTTACTACAGCGGTTTTACTTCGGAGGATGCGGCACTTGTAATAACCGAAAAAGAAAAAATTCTGATAACCGATTCGCGGTACATAATTCAGGCGAAAAATCAATGTCCCGAGTTTGAGATTTATAATTCTGCGGACGGAACGGATAAGCTTTTTAAAAGATTGGGGTTAAAAAGCATTGCGTTTGAGGAGGACTATATTACTTTTTCGCGGTATGAACGGCTCAAAAATATGGCAAAAGGGGCGGAGCTTATCCCGGGCGGAAAGAAAATCTCGCTTCCGCGAAGCGTAAAAGAAGCGGAGGAGATTGAAAAAATACAGGCGGCGGAGGCTATCGGAGACGGCGCATTTTCGCATGTGTTAAATATTCTGCATGCCGGCATGACCGAAAAGGAAGCGGCGTTTGAAATAGAAAATTACATGCGGAAAAACGGGGCAAGCGGAACTTCTTTTGAAACTATTGTGGCATCGGGAGTGCGTTCGGCGCTTCCGCACGGAGTTGCTTCGGACAAAGTGATTGAAAAAGGCGATTTTGTAACGATGGACTTCGGCTGTGTGCTGAACGGATATTGCTCTGACATGACGCGGACGGTGGTTATCGGCAGCGCGGACGGACGGCAGCGTGAAATATATGCTGTAGTGCTTGCCGCACAAAAAGCCGCTCTTGAAAAAATCCGCGCAGGAATCGCGTGCAGCGAAATTGACGCGGCGGCGCGAAAGGTCATAACCGACGCGGGATACGGAAAATATTTCGGACATTCGCTCGGACACAGTGTCGGCTTGGAAATTCATGAAAATCCGAATTTTTCGCCGCGCAGTGAAGACATTACCGAGTCGGGAAATGTTATCACCGTGGAGCCGGGTATATATATTGAGGATTTCGGCGGCGTCAGAATAGAAGATGTTGCGGCAATATTGCCCGAAAATATGTCAAATCTTACAAAATCGGAAAAAAATTTGATAATTATTTAAAAAAAACTTGTATTTTCGGGAAAAATATATTACAATATATAATGTAAATAAATTTAACGGAGGAAAAATAAGATGATATCAGCAGGAGATTTCAGAAACGGAAGAACATTCGAGCTTGAGGGCAATGTTTTTCAGATTGTAGAATTTCAGCATGTTAAGCCGGGTAAAGGCGCGGCTTTTGTGAGAACAAAGCTTAAGAATATTATAAACGGAGGCGTGGTTGAAAGAACTTTCAGACCGACCGAAAAATTCGAAGAAGCCCATATTGACAGAAAGGATATGGCATATTCCTACGGGGATGATGATTTTTATCATTTTATGGATAATGAAACCTTTGATATGATTGATATTGCAAAATCGGAAATTGAAGAACAGATGAAATTCGTAAAAGAGAACGATGTTTGCCGCATCATGTCGTACAAGGGTAAGATATTCGGCGTTGAGCCGCCGACGTTTGTTGAGCTGGCTATTACCGAAACCGAGCCGGGCTTCAAGGGCGATACCGCAACAGGTGCTACAAAGCCTGCAACCTTGGAGACAGGTGCTGTTATTCAGGTACCTTTGTTCGTTGACGGAAGCGATATAATCCGCGTTGATACAAGAACCGGAGAATACATGGAAAGAGTATAAAACGCATATATTGTAGGTGGTT
>CAKSJU010000165.1 GCA_934463455.1 uncultured Clostridia bacterium
TTTATTTCAGACATTGATGAGGTTTGCGGTGTTCTGCGAAAGGCGTATAACAATTTGGGTGAGGAAGTTGAGAAACAGAAAAATGAGCTTAATACTGTTTTAGGGAATCTCAGAGTGGTAAAATCAAAAGAAGCGTAAGGATAAATCAGCACACACAGCAGCCGTAACTGTAAAACTCATTCGCAGTTACGGCTGCTACAAAAAATTTTACCTTTAAAGAAGGGCGTAAAACAAAATGAAAAGAAAATTTAAAATTCTATGGAAACTATTTGCGGCAGGAATGGCTGCATTCGGCATTTTATCTGTATTTTCCGCATTTTATTATCATGTTCCCATAAGGCTGAAATCTTCGACAAAATCCACGGATTACATATGGGAAAAGAATAAATTTTATATGAGGGCAACCGAAGGATACTCCTACGGCAAAACGGATGGGAACGGATTTAACAATGCGGAAATTATTGACGATATAAATATACTGGTCATGGGATCGTCACAAATCGAGGCATTTAATGTTCTGCAAAACGAAAATGCCGTATACAGGCTTAATGAACGATTTAAGCAAGGCAATATTGATATGTGCGCATATAACATAGGAACTTCGGGGCATAGTCTCGATTACTGTGTCAACAATATCGAAAATGCCGTAAAGGAATTTTCGCCTAAGGATTACGTTATTATAGAAACCCAGGAAACGGATTTTTCGGCAGAAGCCTTGAGTAAGGTTTTAAACGGAACGCATGAGCGATTGAAAACCTCAGATTCGGGGCTTTTGTATTATCTGCAAAAATCGGATTATATCCGCCTGCTTTATGCTCAGTATCAAGCGTACCGCCTGCAAAATGTCAAACATTCTGTTGCAGCAGGAACGGAGCTGTCGGCGGAGGAAAAATATGCTTATGAACACGCTTTAGATGCATTTTTACATAAAGCTTCGGCGGCGGTTGAGCCTTGTCGTCTTATCATTTTTTTGGACGACTTCATAAAAGCAAATGAAAAAAACATGGTTTTGGAAAGAGAACGGGAATACTATTACAACGCATTTGTCAATGCCTGTGAGAAAAACAACATAATATTTTTAGATATGCACGACGCTTTTGCTGCTTATTATGAGAAAGAGAACAAATTTCCCCATGGGTTTTCGAACACGCGGGTTGGCGTAGGACACCTGAACAAATACGGTCATGATGTAATTTCTCAAGTATTATATGATGCAATCACGGAATTGGAGGCGAAGTAATGGTTTTTTCAAGTATAACATTCCTTGTTTTCTTTGCCTTGGTGCTGATGATTACGCTTATGCTTCAAACGGCATTTTTAAAGAAGCGGCTTAAAGAGAACGTTATTCGCAGAATTAAACATATAATTCTGCTTATCGCAAGCTACATTTTTTACGGATGGTGGGATTGGCGTTTCTGCTTCCTTATGTTTTTTATGACGCTTATTTCGTACATTTCCGCAAAGAATATTGAAAACGAAAAGCACATTAAATTATATAAAATATTAGGCATTGCAGTGCCCCTTGTTACATTGGGATTTTTTAAATATTTTAACTTTTTCATAGAATCATTTTCGACATTGTTTGGGCTGACTAACCCTGGAACACTGAATATTATTCTCCCTGTCGGAATATCATTTTATACCTTTCAGTCTATGAGTTATACAATAGATGTGATACAAAGACGCATTAAAAGTCATAGCCTGATTGACGTAGCTTTATATGTTTCATTTTTTCCGCAGCTGGTTGCCGGTCCCATTGTTAAAGCGGAGGATTTTATACCTCAGCTTGCGGAAAACAAAGAAATCAATGTAGAGAATTTTATCTGCGGAATACAGATTTTTGTATTCGGGTTATTTAAAAAGATAGTAATTGCCGATCATTTGTCGGTGTTTGTGGACGATGTTTTTGCAAATCCGCTTATATTTTCTTCTGCATCGATAATTTTGGCGGTAATAGCATACTCTATACAGATTTACTTTGATTTCTCAGGGTATTCGGATATGGCAATAGGCTCGGCAAAATGTTTGGGGTATGATTTTAAAAGAAATTTCAATATGCCATATATATCAAAAAATGTAAGCGAATTTTGGAAAAGGTGGCACATAAGCTTGTCTACGTGGCTTCGTGAGTATCTATACATACCGCTTGGCGGAAATCGTAATGGCAAGGTCAGAACATATATGAATCTTATGATTACAATGATTCTCGGAGGACTGTGGCACGGGGCAAATGTAACTTTTGTTTTATGGGGATTTCTACATGGTGTTGCACTGTGCGTACACAAAATGTATGAGGCATGCATCAAAAAACCATCGCATAAGAAAACTGTTTTTGCAACGGCTGCCTCCGTTTTACTGACATATGTTTTTGTATGCATCTGCTGGGTGTTCTTTAGGGCAGAAAATATATCAAGTGCACTTGTGATGTTAAACAGAGTATTTTTATGGCAGGACGGAGTTATGCAGCCTTTTACATGGGTTTTTGTTGCGGGTGTACTTCTTGCCGCTTCCGAGATTGCTGCATACATAAAAAGCAAGAAAAAAAACGAAGCCGTTGTAAACGGATTTTATGCAATAATGGATTTAACGAAGATTGGTCCGCTTATTTTATTCCTTGTGGTGGTGGGGCTTATTTTAGGACTTGCATTTACCGATGAAAATCCATTTATTTATTTTCAGTTTTGACAAAATAATTTTTTGTATTCTCATGAAAATATATACGGAAAATAACACTGGATAGTGTAAAGTAAAATATGAAAAACTATAGGAAATCTTATTTCCTTTGTGCAATATTTTATCATGCTCCAAAATGCTTGTAAAGCCTGAAATGAACGGGATTTCAGCCCAGGCTTGACAGCATTCCGAAGCATGATTAGGAGTAGTCACAAAGGAAAATAAGTGGAGGTAATCGTCATTTTATACAAATTAACGCTGCAAACCGCATGATTGCTAAGGTTTTCGTCGTGATACAGAAAAATACTTTCCACACTACCTAACACTGAAAGGAAATAAAAATTATGATAGCAAAACTATAAAAAGCCTTTGTAAACAAAAGGGCAGACGGTGATTAAACCGCCCGGTATAGAGGTTAAACTCTATATATCGGGCGGCTTTTTTACTGTATAGGAAATTGCGTTTTTTGAAAAAGTTATGATATAATAGAAAACAAGTCAAAAAAGGCATAACAAAAAGAGGTAGTGCAAAACCTTGGATAAAGTTATTGAAT
>CAKSJU010000166.1 GCA_934463455.1 uncultured Clostridia bacterium
AAAAATCTCAAAATTTTCGATTTTTATTATATTACACCGCCTTTTTGCTACGCCCTCACCAAACCGCTCGGAGTACAAGCCGAAGAAAAGTAATCATAGCACCGATTTTGAAAGACGAATTTTCGCTTTCACTGCGTTAAAATACTCGGTAATCCGTAAAGGATTGCCTCCGTTTTTGCCTTGTGTAATCAAAAAATTCGTTCTTTCAAAATTCTGCGACCTGAAAAGGATAGAATTTTGAGCAGATTTTAGTACGGAGGATGCAGAAAGGCTAACGCCTTTCAAAGACGACAAACTGAAATATGCCGAAATTATGCCTTTTCAGGCGGTGTTATGATTACTTATCTTCGGCAAACACCGTCGGGTTTGGTTTGAGCGTTCCGAAGCATTTTTTCCTATCCCCTAAAAAGGCGGTGTACTTTTTGTACACCGCCCTTGTTATATTGTTTACTTTATATCTGCTCCGCCAAACATACAAAATCCGTTTACTAAGAGCGGTACGGTATTTTCATCGGAGTTTTTCAAAACCCTTTTATCTGAAACACCGCCGAACAAAGAAAATGTATTTACTTTTATATTTACATTTTCGGGGACAATAATCTCAGCTCCGCCAAACATGCAAAATACATCTATCGAGCTTCCTTCTTCAAACTTCGCATCTGTCAGATTACACTTTGTAGCTCCGAAAATCGCTGCGATTTTCGCAATCTTAACATTCTTATTCGAATAATCTCCGCTTGAGTTAATTACCTCAACATATTCCGCATTATTGTCTTTTTTTTCTCCGTTTATTGATTTACAAATAAGTTTTATTCCGAGCAAAATTATCATAGTCGGAATAAAAAGCTTCCATATTACTCCGTACTCTATAATGTCACGTGCTGCCAAAAGCAAATAAACGCCTATCGACAATCCTATAAGGTTGCCGACCTTGTCTCTGCTTGTAAAAAGTCCGTAAAGACTCGGCAGAATTATAAAGAGCGTCCACCATCCGTCAAGCGAATACTCGAAAGCGACAATTCCGAAAATATTAAGTATGTATAAAACGCCGACGGCTATTAATAAAAGACCGCTCACAATACCAAACATCTTTTTCATTTTCTTCTCCGTTCCGCCGCCTGCATCGGCATAAAAAAGCATTTACCAATCTCTCATACGCAGGACAAATATTAATAAGAGATTTTTACTTGTCTTCAATTACAATCTCTTCCGCAATCGGAGTAAATTCAACAAATTCTTTTTTTCCCGGGCAAAGCGGATAACGTCCTATAACCGAGAAGATATACCATGCAGCCATCGTTCCGTTATCTTCATCCCCCGGGAAACCGTCATCCTCGGCGGTAAATGCCTCTCTGCAAAGTCTGTGTACCCAGTAATCTGTTTTTTCGGTTTCTCCGAAATATGCGTATATAAACGGAATATGGAAACTCGGCTGATTTGAAATCGCACATTGGCCCCATTTTCCTACCGCAAATTCAGTCATTTCATGAATTTCTTTTTCGTATCCTCCGACTCTGTATTTTATCGGTGCGGCAAAAAATTCATCAAGCTTTTCGAGCAATTTTTCTTTTCCGCCGTAAAGCTCTGCCAAACCTTCAAAATCATGCTGTACGGCAAAGCTTGTTTGCCATGCCGCCGCTTCTGTATAGTCTTCTCCCCATCTTATCGGGTCAAATTCTTTTCTGAAGCTTCCGTCTGTGTCTTTCGCCCGCATAAATCCTGTTTCGCTGTCAAAAATATTTGCATAATTTTTTGAGCGTTTCAAATATGTTTCTTTATCTTCCTTATATCCCAAAATGTCAGCAACAATCGCAATGCACCAATCTCCGTATGCCGCATCCAAAGTGAGATTAACGCTTTCGTGGCATTTATTGAAAGGCACATATCCGAGCTTTTTATAATACTCACAGCCCAATCTTCCGTAAGCGGGGATTTCGGATTTTTCGTTTGCATGCTTTTTCATTCCCTTATATGCAGTTTCCAAAAGCTCTCCCGAAATAATTCCCTTTACCGCCGCATCCGCTATAACGGCATCAATTAATGTACTCGGCATGCAATTCTTTGCGTCCAAAGCTGTCCAGCACGGCAACCATCCGCCGTCCTTATAATCGATAATAAATCCTTCAAGCATTTCACGGTACTCTTTTTTTGCAATCATTGAAAACAGCGGATATACCGTCCGATACGTATCCCAAAATCCGTTATCCGTATATCTGATACCCTCTTTTACGCTGCCGTCACACGGTGCATAATGTACCGCTTTTCCCTCCGCATTTATTTCATATGCTCTGTGCGGATACAAGAAAGTCCGATACATACAGCTGTAAAATGTTTTCATTGTTTTTTCATCGGCTTTTATTTTTATCCTGCCGAGATATTCGTTCCAAATATCACCGCCGTGTTTTTTTATCTCTTCAAAATCTCCGTATTCAAGATTTTGTTCAGCCTGTTCATAGCTTATATATGACGAGGATATATAAAACTCAATTTGTTTTTTTGTAAATTTTATTACTCCGCCGCCGCATTCTTTGCTGTCAACTGCCTCTTTGTCAAATTCAAAAACATAATATGCTCTGAAGTTTTCGCTGTCATAACCTTTTAAATCGTACTGGTTTGTTGAGCAATACGCTTTATTGTTTTCGAATTTAAATTCAAAATCTCCGCCTACCGGCAATATTGAAAGATATTTGTCAAAATCGGTCTCAAAATTCAGTCTTACTTTTGCGCCGTACATTGTGGGAGTAAGCTCTATTGTACATTCCGGTCTTTTTGCATAAAGCTTTAAATAATGCGGTTTTGCTTCAAGCTCATCATACCCCGACCAAATTTCATCAAAATCCTTTTTCGCCTCTTCACTTTGCGGCGTAAACACAATCGCACCGTGATCGCCTATCCACGGACTTGGCTGACGTGTAATTCTCACACCCTCAAAAAATTTTTCTTCGGGATTGTAGTACCAGCAACCGCGGCTTGAATCGGTCTGTACCGAAAAACTTGCAAATCCGAAAGGAAGCTGTACAAGCGGCAGAGTGTTTCCGTTTGAAAATCTCTTTACCGATTTTGAGCCCTGCTTAATATTTACATAATTCAAATAGTTCATATTTTAATCCTCCGTAGAAAATCTTTTGTTTTACTGCCTGTCATTATCATCAAATATGTCGCCGCATTCAGGGCAGAATTTCGGCGGATTTTGCGGATCCTGTGGCTCCCAGCCGCA
>CAKSJU010000167.1 GCA_934463455.1 uncultured Clostridia bacterium
TCATCTATGGCAAGCTTGTGAAATTCATAAAAATTCTTCCACCATTCGTAACCCGAGCCAAGCTCCGCGTTAAGATATACATCCGCAATATCGCAGCCCATAGCGGGTGCTACGTAAAACGCGCCCATTGCAAGCACATTTACACCGTTTCCCGTAATTGCCCGCAGTGCCGCGGGGACAGATTCCACCACTCCCGCATGAACATGCGGACACTTGCTTGCGGCAATATGAATACCCATGCCTGTTCCGCAGAAAACCAGTGCTCTTTCAAACTCGCCCTCCGAAATCATTGAGCCGACCTTTAATCCCACCCGGTGGAACATCAAATCGGTATCATCGGGGTCGGAGTCAGCCTTTACACCGACATCCGTGATTGTCCAGCCTTTCTTTCTCAGATGCTCACAAACTGCCTCTTTCAGCGGATATCCGGCAAAATCCGCTCCTACCAAAATTTGTTTTTCCGAAATTTTTTTCATGTTTTTTCCTGGTATAATGTAATTGACTCATCTAACGGCCGTTACATTATACCTTTCTCCTTTCTATCAACCTTTTAATCCGTGGTTGATTACGGTTTGGTTTATTGGTATTATATAAATAAGTAATGTGGATTTGTAGTTTAATCCCGTGGCTTTGACTGCTTCAAGGAGGTTCTCACCACACCTTGTTTCTTAGTAATGATTAGTTAGATGAGTCTTTGAATTCGTATCTCGTACCGGGTTTTACGGAACAAGTGCTGTGGATAACACATTACAACTTTTTACGAAAGGAATGTATCGTATGCTTCACCTGCAATTGTGTTTCCGCATACATATGAACAAAAAATGTGACCGATCATATCCTTTAATATTTTTATCATTTCCTTTGAAAATTTTGCTATAATCATGTTACAAACTCCGGTTTTATTTGATAAAATGTATTTTTCGTAAGCAGTGACACATGCTGCCGCTGTTCCGGCTTTTAAAGAAGAACTTTGACTTCCTTTATTTTTTGGATTTCCCCGTTTTTCCGCTCCAAGTGAGCAGTCATCCGGCTAATTATCGCAATCAAATTACTCTGACTTTGATTTTTTTGCAGTTTTTATTTTTTGCCTCGTTTAGCCATGAATAAATAAGCTTGTATACTTCTTTTGTTTCTTTATAATCAAACTTTCTGCTTTCATAAGTTTTTAAATCATCTATATATTCTTGGATATTTGTTATTTCAGCCTCTCCGTTATCATCGAAAGCTCCTTCACATTGATGATAATCTCGGGTGAATCCATGCCACCCTTTACCATCCAGATTTGGTTTTCTGAATATATCATCAAAAAATCCATCCCAAATATGCAATGTTTCTATATTAGAATCATTTGTTGAAAATTCTATTTCCGGCTCATCCTCATATCCCTCATAAAATTTGAAATTATCAATCTTTCCAATGTCCATTATCTAACCACTCCTTTTGTTTTTTTGTTGCCGTTCCATTTTTTCTCGCTGTTATTGCGTTTTTCCAATCTTCTTTGGAAATCCATTTATTTTTTCCAACCAAAACTTCTTCTTTTTTAGGTCGTGCATTTTTTCCATAGCCAATACCTGAGCTTTTTCGCTCGACAACCCAGGAAGCTCCTTGATTTTTAGGCGCATTAGGTGTACGAGTGTGCCATCTGCTTGTGTATTTATAATTCCTTGCTTCCCAAGTGTATTTAATTTGAGAATATCCATTTTTTGATTGAACCTGTGCTGCTGCTTTTTTGGGAATTTTAATGGGTGAACGTTTAGCTATTTTATTAGTTTTTTTGCTTAATTTTCCGATGTCGGTCACTTTACCGGAAACCTTTGCCGCTCCTAAAGTTTTATCTGCTACTTTAGCAAGCTTTGCAGTATCTGCTACTTCACCGACAAAGGGGATTATACCAAATGCGTCTAAACCTGCCGACAATAAATCCCCACGCGCTAAATCAATGGGTAACGATGCTAAATCGGTAAATGTGTCCAAACCCGGAATCAACGACGCAACAGCAAGTGCGTCACTGATAATATCCAGTGCATTTCCATTATTATTTGCAGCAGTGACGCCTGCTGCCGTCGCTGCCCCGGCTTTAAAAGAAGAACTTTGGCTTCCTTTAGTATTTCCGAAATTTCCTGCTTTTCCTGCACCCATTAAGCGGTCACCCGCTTTCTGGATTTTGAAAACTCGCTCTCAAAGGCAATAATTGCTATTCCCATATCCGTATATTTTTTAAAAATATCATCAGGTGCAGAGCCATAGACAATAATATTTTTTGGGGAAAGACGTTTTACCAATTCTGCAAGCCCATTTTTAAAATACTCCTTGTCCTCTTTATGCTTTATACAGCCGTGAGTACCTACCGCAACGGTTTTGTTTTTTTCAATTCCGTCAAAACAAAATTCATATGTGCGTTCGTCATTAAATCGAATGTTGGGAATTATCTCAATTCCATTTTGCTGCATCCAATGGGCAAGTGCACGTCCTTTATATGTATTCCATATTTGCATTACAAGCGGCATGTTGCGATACAAGCTAAAGTCGGGCGATATTACACCTTTAAATTTTTTTAGTCTTTGTAAGTAAGCGCATGGATTGCGCCAAAGCCTTTCAAATCCCGAATCATATTCATAAAAAACAATCCAACTGTCGAACTCCTTTGCATTTGCATTCATTGCCTTTGAGAAAGTGATTACTTTTTTGGGCGTTAGAGAACTTGTTGTAAGAATAGGCAATTCGAATTTGCCGTCATAATTCGCATCGTGCACTAAAAAAGAATTAAAAGTGTCATTGCGATTATTTAGATTTTTTGTAATCATTATATATTTTACCTCCATAAATAAAAACTTGATTTTCATCTACAGATATGCTAAAATATATTTGGAGAAATGTTTTGGCATATCTGTAGAAAGTGCATACGATAATTCACGGCATTGAATTATTGTGTGCTTTTCTTTTTCTACATATATTATACCAAAAATAATTATCCCTGTGTCGGCAAATTTGATTTTTTTCAAAATCTCTGAAAAGCGCATAAAATCAGGGGTTTCGTAAATATACGAATTTTAAAAATTCCCCGCTGTTGAATTTTTGTGTTCAAACTTATGTTTGAATTATATCATTATTTTTTTAATTTGTCAA
>CAKSJU010000168.1 GCA_934463455.1 uncultured Clostridia bacterium
TATTAAATCATTTTTCTTGATTTGAAGCTTGTTGGTATTGTTATTAAATTCAACCGTTACAGCCGTAGTCTTGACAGTACCCTCTAAATCTTCTTCCAAACTCAAATCTTCTCGTACATTTGTGTCAACGGTGCAGGAAATAAGCGTGCTGTCGTCAAGAACACTAACTCCTCCCAACACACCAAGCGTTCCTTTGAATTTTCCGATTTCTATATCTGTAATTTTAACCGTAACACTCTTTTCACTTTGAGTACCAGATACCGGGTCATATATTTGATTTGTTATTTTTACACTTGTGCCGGAGTATATTTTATAACTTACGGGTGAGCCATCACTGTTTAATGATTGATTTATTCCCCAAAGAGCAAGACCGTTAGTGTACCACGTTATACCTGTGTTTAAAGTCGAATCGGTATCTCCCTGTGCTTCAAAATCCTGCATAGCTTTATATATCTTATAGCCTTTAGGATTATCTATATCATCGTTTATTTCTCCAATTTCTACTTTTTTAAACAGTTCATCATAAACAGCCTTTGCACTCGGATATTGTATATCTGTATTTTCGGAACTGATAGCGGTAACCTTATTTATTTTATTCTCTTTATCGGCAACTTTACTGTCCAAATCGGCAGATATTGCAGCTTGGTCAGTTTCCGTCCAGTAATCCGTGCCTCTTACCGGCGTATAACCCGCATCGCCTTTATCACCTTTTTCTCCGGTGTCGCCTTTTTCTCCTTGGATTCCCTGCAATCCTTGCTCTCCCTTTTCACCTTGTATACCTTGAACACCCTGAATACCTTGTATTCCTTGTGTTCCGCGAGACGGCAAGCCGGAATCCTTATATGTTTTATTTTCCGCATCCCATGCAAACCAGTTCCCGTTTGTGCCTATATAAGGAACTGAATTATCAAGCGCCTTTTTTAAATAAGTCATGTATTCCTCCCAAACGTCTGCGCTTACCTCCGTCGGTGCGGTTGTATCGCTTTTATAAGCTCCGTCTTCAACCGCCGCATGACACCAATTCGTCGAAATCCTTTGAGACGCTGCGCTGTCAGTGCCGTACACGCCAATCTCAAAGTCTCCCTCATTTTTTAAAACCTCCGCCGGGACAGCGCACATTCCTTCGGCAATAAGGGTCGGACCTACATATTGTGTTCCTGTTTTAAATATTGCAAAGCAGGAAAAATCTTTCCACGCTTCGTCAAAAACAAACTTACAATAATAACAGTTGAGACTGCCCGTATTTGCCCTTTCCGTACCAAAAGAAGTGAGCCTGTCACCCTTTACAGTGAACTTAAAAACTATTAAAATCTCCTCCTTATAATTATTTGGGTTTGCTGATTGTAAAATTACTTTTCCTTAAGTATTTTAAGTTCAAACTTTTAGTAGTATTATACCACAAAAAGTGAAAAATGTCAATAGTTTCGTTTCAAAAAGTGAAATTTATTTTCATTTATCAAAAAGACAAAAAAAATAAAACCGTACAAAATCCAAAAGTTTTGCACGGTTTTCATATGACAAATATTATTTTTTTCCGGCTTTAGCCATGAGTATTCCGTTGTATATAAGCATGCCCACCAGGTAAACAGCACCTGCCCATGAAACAATAATTACTTCCCAGCGAGTTTGCATCAATTTTTTCAGGAAATAAACCTCCTGCATTTTAGAGAAAGTATCCCATCCAAAAAAAGTTACCACCAGCACCGAAAGTCTTGTAAAAAGCAGTGCAATACAAAAAGCTATAAACATATGCCCGTAATTTTTCAGCGGTTTCTTTTTCGAAAGCGCATAGCACACAATTCCTGCCACAAGAAAAATCCCGGCAAATGTGAAAGTTATTACATTTCTCATATACATTTTTTGATACAGAAAATACAATAATATATATCCGAGTATTGCAACTCCGAAATTAATAAGTATTCTGTTATACAGCTGTTCCTGTGTCTTTGTTGATTTCAATTAAATCTCCTCCTCAAAATAAACATCCTGCCGATTAATCGCAGAATTAAGTATTTTTTATTTATTAATGTCGCCTATTTCATACATAATCATCGATAAAACCGCTTCGCCGGCAGTCTCGGTACGAAGTATTCTCCGTCCCAAGCCTATTGATTTGATTCCGTTTTCATGCAGAAGCTCAATCTCTGCCGGGTCAAATCCACCCTCCGGACCTATTAAAAATCCAACCGATTTTACTCCCTTTTCGGCGGTAAGTGTTTTTCTTAAGCTTTTATCGCTCTCACATTCATAAAGAGCAAATGCCAAATCCTCTTTTTTAAGCATCTCTATAGCTTCCGAAAGAGTTTTCGGAGAATATATCCGCGGAATAATTCCTCTTCCCGATTGCTTTGCTGCCTCTTCAGATATTTTTTGCCAACGGAGCAGCTTTTTATCCTCATTTTTTTTATTTTCAAGTTTTACAACACATCTTGCCAATGTGCACGGAACAATTCCCGATATTCCCAATTCGGTATTCTTTTGTATGATGTAATCCATTTTTGCCGCTTTGGGAAGTCCCTGATACAGCGTCACCCGTATCGGCGGCTCGGTTTCGGCAAGCTTTTTCTCTTTTATTTCACATTCAATTTCACCGTCTCTTATATCCGAAATTATACAGATATAATCATAACCTCCGCCGTCACAGACCGTAACCTCATCGCCGAGCTTCAATCTTAAGACATTTTTTATATGCCGAACATCTTCGGAATTTATTATTATTTTATCATCAGCTATATTACCGCTGAAAAATTTAGGCATTTTTATCTCCGTTTCCCGGGATACCGCTCCCGATTAAAAATCCTTTTTTGCAAACTATCGAAACCCAGTCCCCACGGCGTTTTGCTTCCATATTTTCAAAGCCCGCCGCACGGAGTGCCTTTTCGACATCCGCCTGTCTGTCGGAAATAATTCCGGAAGTAAT
>CAKSJU010000169.1 GCA_934463455.1 uncultured Clostridia bacterium
TAACAAGCGTTGCAATGTAAAAAAATGTGATAGCGTACCCATAACAAATTGGTTACGTTATCACACTTCATTGAAAAACCGTCCGGAGCTTGATAAAATGTTAAATTCACTTCAGCCGGGTGATACTGTAGTTGTAGAAAGCCTTTCGCGGCTTGGAAGAAGTGTAAAGAATTTGTCAGAGCTTATGGAACGTTTTAATTCAGATAGGATTCGGCTTGTATCACTAAAAGAAACGATAGATACACAATCCTCGACAGGAAAATTATTATTTACTATACTATCATCATTGGCACAGTTTGAGCGGGATGTTCTTGCTGAACGTACCCGTGAGGGCTTGAATGCTGCCCGTGCACGCGGACATCTTGGCGGCAGGCCAAAAACAGAACAAAACAAGATAGATAAAGCTCTGGCACTGTATAATACAAGGCAGTACACAATATCTGAAATCACTGAGCTTACGGGAGTTTCTAAATCCACATTGTATCGTACCATAAACGGATAGATTTTGAAAATTTGTTTTTGAAACAGGTAATGGGAAACAATATCGTCCCATTACCCATTTTTACATGTTGTTTTGGGAATCTGTAAAATAGCGCCAAAAACGAAGGTTTTTGATAATGATGTACCATAGTTAGTTGTTTAATGAAAATGTCGAAAAAAATAAAATTTTAAATTTCTTTGTATGAAATATAGAGTTATTCGCATATAATGATATTGAATAACAAATATTGTAATGATATTGAAGGTTAATATCTGGTTTTTATATTTGTTATTTTAATCAAATGATATGGGAGGACGAATCAATGTCTGAAAAATTAACATTTAATGGCTTAGAGCCAAACGAAAAAAAGGATGCTGGCAGCAATGCTGACAATCACAAAGAGTTGGAAGAAAGCTGGGCTGATTTCAAATCTTATAACAAGAAAAAGAAGAAAAAGAAAAAAGCCAAAAAACTCAAAAAGAAGAACAAAAAGCTTAAAAAGAAATGTAAGCATTATCGCAAGCAGAAAAAGCAGCTGCAAGGTGAAAACAGTATGATGCAAAACAACCATACATATTTGGAGCAGCGAGTCTCAGAGGTAGAGCATTTTATCAAACTTATGTGTTTCCGCCAACTGATTGACAGTGATGACCGTGCAGAACGAAAGAGATTAGCGTCAACGATGACAAGAGGAGGACAATTATGAATACCAGATACGTTATAAAAGAAAAAAGGCTGTATATGAGAAATGGACATGGGAAGCTTGTTGAATTGGCTGAGTTTGAGCCTAAAGTTGATTCTGTTACAGAATATTACGACATGGAGGGAAAAAAAATTCAGTGCCTGTTTGATGTGTCTTTCTACAAAAACAACGAAATTCTATGTCAAAAGACAATATCTTCGAGAAAACTGGAAAATATCGACTATTCAGAACTAAGCTATCAGCTTACTCTAAACCCGACGAGAAAATCAGCCAAGAGTGATATTGCAGGATATATCCGATGTTTAGCTGCACAGCTTCCGGCAACTAAAGTGCAAGCATATAGTTGGCTTGGCTGGCATAGGCTGAGTGACGGTAAACATACATACTGCGCGGGAGATCGCATTATTACAGCAGACGGAGATTGTACGCAGGGTATTCTACCTGAATTGAAAAACAAGTACCATTTTCAAACCACAGAGATGTCTGAGCAGGAGGCGGCAGAAGCAGCGTTGTTTCATGCTGCAATCTCTCCTCCATATAGCACAGTGGCGGTTGCAAGCGGATTGCTGGGAATACTTCACCAGATTGTCATAGATGCCGGAATCCGCCCACCCGGTGCAATCAATTTCGTGGGCGAGACACAGACACGCAAAACGAGCATGGTTTTAGCGTGCTGCGCCATGTACAACAGAGAAAATATCGCTAATCCGAATAATATCGGGATTAGCAGGGTGAACAGCAGCAACTATAAACTAGAGGAAGAAATTGACGAGTGCCGCGACACAACATATATTGTGGACGATCTTTTCCGTTCATCCGATCCAAAAGAGCGACGAGAGAACGAACAGCGGGTTAGAAATATTATAAGAAATTGTGCTGATAATTCCTCGCGTCAAACGACTAGAAGTCAGTTCAAAATAAATTGCCAAATCACACTAACCTCCGAGTATCTTCTTGATAGTGCTACTGATCTTGGCAGATGCCTTATTGTAAAATTAAATGAAAGCATTGACCCGCAAAAACTTTCGCAATGTCAACAGCAGCCGCTATCGCTCTCGACATCTTATCATTATTTTATACAGTATCTGTGTAAAAATTATGAACCGGTTGTAGATAGCTTAAAGAATACTTTTCAAAAATTTCGGACACAGCAGCATAACTCCAAATATGAAAGAATTTGTGAGCAGGCATTTCTACTGGAGTTTGCCTTTCATCTATACTGCGACTATGCGGCAGGCATTCACGCTATTTCTGCCGACCTATCGGCAAGGACAAAGCAAGTTTTTACAGAGGAAATTGAATGCCTCGTCGAACAGCAGAATCAAATAATGAATGTAGTTGCAAAGAAAGAGAAGAAAAATCTCAATTTCTCAAAAGAAGTTTTGAATTTTGTCAATGATAACAAGCCATACAGACATAATCCGGAGCAATGCTTTTTAAGGGGAAAATACCTTTATATAACGTGCGATCTCTTTTCTGCTTATCTGCTGAATAAATACGGAAGTCAGAATCAGATTACGCATAAGAGAATTACACGGTACTTTGCTGACAGGCAGATATGCAAAAAAGATGGAGACCGAAATGTGGTAAAGTATGGAAAATCCGGCAAACGATTCTTGGCGTTAAACCGCCAATTACTGGAGCTTGATGCCGGGAATCCGGAAAGTGAAATTTT
>CAKSJU010000170.1 GCA_934463455.1 uncultured Clostridia bacterium
CTTACAATTCCTATAACTTTTTTTATGTCTGACATTTCATTGCTTGGCTCTATCATGCTTTCCGGTGCAGTTCTTTCACCGCAGCTTGAAGAACACTCAGAGCAGTTGTGATTACATTCACTCACTTTTATTTCCTCCCTTTTTATAAATTTTATTAGCTAATTGTGAATCTTTTGTATTTTCAATGTTCTTAAATATTTTTTTGTTTCATCGTCAATTCTTCTGCTTTCCACAGCTTTTTGTATTGCTTTATTATGAACCCACGGATCAAGACGTTTCTCTTCAAGAAATAAAACCGCAGTATCATACTGTTTTGCAAGAGCTGTTGCAAAATACCACGCCTGCATCATTTTTATATAATACTTGTCCGATTTTATCTCAGCTGCAAGATGCGGATATTCTTTTTTAAAATACTCATCCAAAAATAAATTCATCAACAATCCGATTGCATATCTTACGGTAAATTCCTTATCCGAAGAGAGCCATTCCTTTATTTTTAAAATAATTTTATCCCGGTTTTCAGAAAAAACTTTCGGAGAAAAGCTGTCGCAGGTTGCCCAATTGTCCACGTACGGCAAAAATTCTTCGGTCTTTTTTAATGCTTCGTCATAATCTTTGATTTTTTCAATCAAAAAAGCATGAAGATTGTTTTCCTCATAATATTTATGCGGCAATGTATTCATAAACTCTTCCGCTTCGGGAGAGGATGAAATTTCTTTTGCAATTTTTCGCAAAACCGGTATTCTGATTCCGATAATTTTATCTTCGGGAATTGTTGGCATAAGCTTTTTGTGAAATTCTTTATATCCAATATCCTGCTCGGATAAAAGTATCTTTCGTATATCCATATAAAATTCCTCACATTACACCCTGCAAAATTATACACCAAACGCGCAAAAGTAAGCTTCCAAGCGCGTTTGGTGTGTTCTGCACTTATTTATTTGCCAAAAATTCGTTAATGTCATTAACGAGTTTATCAGCATCGGCACCGTGTACCATGCAAGCTTGTTCAATGCTTTCCATACTTGCTGACGGGCAGCCGAGGCAATGCATGCCGATGTTTAAGAAAAACTGAGCGGTTTCGGGGTCAATTTTCAAAACATCCATGATTATCATGTCTTTTGTTATTTTCATTTGCTTTTCTTCCTCTCTGTTTTAATATTTATATAAAATTTTTCCGCAATATGCGAAAAAAATTTTAACATGATTTAAAAATTTTTTCAAACTCTTCTTCCTCAATTGTCTCTTTATCAAGCAAGGCTTCCGCCATTTTATCGAGCAACGGTAAATTATCGGTTAAAAGCTTAGTTGCTCTTTCATATTGAGTGTTAAGAATTTTTTCTATTTCATCATCAATCTCAGCAGCAATTTTTTCCGAATAATTTTTTGAATGCCCGAAATCGCGTCCGAGGAAAACTTCCTCGTTGGTGTTATAACATACCGGTCCGAGCTTTTCGCTCATTCCGTATTGAGTAACCATAGCACGTGCAATATTCGTAGCGCGTTCTATATCATTCGAAGCACCGGTACTTATATCATCCAGCTTTATCGCTTCCGCGACCCGTCCGCCCAAAAGTACGACTATATCGTCCAGCATTTCCGACTTTGAAGCATAATATTTGTCCTCTTCGGGGGTGTGCATTGTAAATCCGCCCGCTCTTCCTCTCGGAATGATCGATATACGATGTACATGCGCTTTTGGGGTTGAAAGCTTTGTTAAAATAGCATGCCCTGCTTCGTGATATGCAGTAAGTTTCTTTTCTTTATCAGTAATCACTCTGGATTTTTTCTCGGTACCCATCATGACTTTTATATTAGCGTCCTCAAGGTCTTTGCCGTCAATTTCTTTTTTATTTCTTCTCGCCGCAAATATTGCCGCTTCATTCATAAGATTTTCCAAATCGGCACCTGTATATCCTACGGTAACTTTTGCTATTTTTTCAAGATTAACTTCCTTTGCGAGAGGTTTCTTTGCGGAATGTACTTTCAAAATTGCTTCTCTGCCTTTAACATCCGGCAAATCAACAACGATTTGACGGTCAAAACGTCCCGGTCTTAAAAGTGCTGGGTCAAGTATATCCGGACGGTTTGTTGCAGCCATCATTATAATACCTTCATTGACTCCGAAGCCGTCCATTTCAACAAGAAGCTGATTTAAGGTCTGCTCGCGTTCGTCATGACCGCCGCCCATACCTGCGCCTCTTTTTCTTCCTACAGCGTCAATCTCATCAATAAATATTATACATGGTCTGTTTTTCTTTGCTGTTTCAAACAAATCCCTTACTCTTGAAGCACCGACTCCGACATAAAGCTCAACGAAATCCGACCCGCTTATCGAGAAAAACGGAACGTTTGCTTCTCCCGCAACAGCCCTTGCCAACAGTGTTTTTCCTGTTCCCGGAGGTCCTATCAAAAGAACACCTTTCGGTATTCTCGCACCAAGTGATATGAACTTTTGAGGATTTTTTAAAAATTCGACAATTTCCTCAAGCTCTGCCTTTTCTTCAACAGCTCCGGCAACATCCGAAAATTCGGTCTTATTTTTATCATCCGCGGTCATCTTCGCACGGCTTTTTGTAAAACTTGCACCTTTTGCACCGGTTTGCTGCATAATCATTATCCAAAAGAAAATAAGTGTCAGTATTGTCACAAGCGGAGTTAAAACAGACCAGAATGAAATCCCCTGTTTTTTTATCTCATATTTAAGCTTACCGCTTTCAATGGCATTTATTAAGCTGTCCCCGGTATCCGCTCTCAAAATTTCTTCAGACGGTATTTGCGCTGTATACTTT
>CAKSJU010000171.1 GCA_934463455.1 uncultured Clostridia bacterium
ATAAATAAATAACTACGCTCGTAGAAAGTTGTGAGGACTTTCTTTCGGACAGGGGTTCGACTCCCCTCGATTCCACCATAAGTCCACCGTAATTTTGATAGAATTACGGTGGACTTTTTCTATGCCCGAGAACCGCTTGGAATCAGGCTTTTCGGCTGTTTCAGCACATGAGCGAACCCCGCCACAGAGCATTTCTGCGGCGGGGTTTTGTGCGTTTTATGTGGATTGAGGCTTCATGTACCGTCATAATCGTTAAACGGCTGAGGTAATCGTTAAATCACAGAGGCATTCGTTAAATTGCAGGGATAATCGTTGAATTAGAAGGGAATTAAAAAATCAAAACACTCACAACCTCTATTCGCATACAACAACTGATTTAATTAAAAATTGCAGCAGAGATGAGAAATCATCTTTGCTGCTTTTTTCAGTTTAATCAAAATCAACATAATATTGCGAAACACCCCGACTACAAATTGTAATCGGGGTGCAGACATATAAATTTTTAAAAATCAGATATTGCAAATAAGCTCTGAGAGATCTGTGTAGAAATCAAAGAAGCCTTGACG
Organism: uncultured Clostridia bacterium; assembly: GCA_934463455.1. Classification (GTDB taxonomy): domain Bacteria; phylum Bacillota; class Clostridia; order UBA1381; family UBA1381; genus CAKSQL01. The sequence continues at coordinate 567 of CAKSJU010000171.1, forward strand.
TGAGCCGAACGCCTTCTCGTCTGCGGCATTGCAGAAATCATAGTGGTCGGCGCCGTAAATTGTCGGCATAACATACCAAACACCGGGAATTATGCTTCTCGTTTCATCATATGTAATGTGATCCTCGTCAAAAGGATAAAGTGCACTTTTAAGCGGCACAATTCCGTCGTTTGCGCTCCATGACTTATCAATATATTTTCCTCCGATGAACATATTGACCGAAGCTGAAATCAGCGGAGAAGAAATCAAAAACGGCTCAAAAACATCATAATCCTTGTTGAGTTTTGTGTAGCCGAGCTTTGTGTCCTCGGTTATGCACGCTGTATATGAAAAATAATAGGCCGATTTGACTGTTTTGATCTTTTTATTGAGCTTTTCCGCACCCTGAACGGTGATGTCATAGCCACAGTGATCATTTGAAAAGGCAATTTTCATGCATGCAAACGGATTTAATTTTGCTTTTTCTCCGTTTATCGGGTCTTTGGAAATTCCCCATTGGTCAAGCATAAGGTCATTTGCCGATTTTCCGGAAACACATTTTGAATGGAGCATAAATATCATAAGAAAAGCCGGAAGGTAGGTGTCGGCAACATAGTTTGAAGCCGTTGAACCGTTATGCGGGGAGGAGATGGTTGTAATTGAACGGATGCCCTTTTCATGACCGCCTTTGAAAAGCTCCGAGCAGTTTTCCGTGGCTGCTTTCATTTCCGTTTCATCACCGTAAGCAAGCAGCGAAGCCAAAAGCCGTATTGTTTCGCCGCCGAAGGAGTGACCGACAAAGTTAAGCGGACTCTCAAGATCCCATGCTTTTCCCATGGTTGCTCTGCCTGTGTAATCTCTGCCGAATCTGTCATGGCCGCATTCTTTTGAGTGCGCCGCACCGTAGTCAACAACAGTGCCGGTAAGCTGTGCATAAAGCTCGCACGCTCTGTCCCATGCGCTGCTGTAACCGCCGACCGTCGGATTGTATACTGTATAACCCTGCGCACGCAGATAAGTCATGACATTGTTTTCCGGCTGAGTACCCCAGTACGGTCTGTTCTCTTCCTGCGGTGCACCGTCGCCCCAGCCGCACATTCCGTGTACATAGATGAACGGATAATCGCTTTTCTTTTCACCTTTTGCAAAGCCGACAACGGTGCAAGATGCCATAATACAAAGGCAGAGCACAAAGCTGATGAGCTTTTTAAAAAATTTGTTTTTCACAGTTTTCGCCACCTTTTAATCTTATTGATCAATTATTAACCAATAAAAAATTACCATGTTTATTAAAAAAAGTCAAGAATAAAAGTACGATTAAGAATTATGGCGAGCGTTTATTAGACATAATCAGAAAATTGTAATATCATTAAATATTTTAACCCCAAAAATTACCCGATTGAAGGACTTTTATTTTTCTTCCGAAAGTCCGAGAATATAATCGGCTGAAACATTATAGAATTTACATAAAATGTCAAAAACGGTAGAATTGTGAAAGAATATCATCGTCATTTTTCACAAACTTTGCGAAAAATGGGGTGTGACAAAAAATACAATTTTGTTATTTTTGTCACACTATTGCAAAACAGAAATAAATCGTGTAAAATATAAAAGTGGAAATTAGAAAAAAAGGATTAAATGAAAATGGGTATGCAGATGTATAATGTAAAAACGGCAGCCAAAGTCTGCTCGCTTGCTTTTGCATACATAAAAATAAATAATTGTGCTTAACTAACCTGACCGGGCTTGTATGACGAGCCTTGTCGGGTTGTTTTTATATAACTTTTTACATAACGGAGGAAAAAACAATGAAGAAAGTAAAACAAATTCTATCAGTTTTACTTATCGCAGTTATGCTTGTCGGTGTTATGCCGATTATGAGTTTTGCGGTAAGCAATATCACCGAGGTCGATGGTGAAGCCAAAGACAGCGGCTACCACCTGTACCAACAGGAGAACGGCGGGAATGAGAGCCAACCAAAAATTCTTGTTACGAATACGAACTTTCCGGTTAATCATGATGTTTTCCTCCTAAAATTTTGATTGTTGAAGTAGTAAAAGTAGTTCAATTTCGGTTTTTGCGTA
>CAKSJU010000172.1 GCA_934463455.1 uncultured Clostridia bacterium
TACTGCCTCCGAAATGCCATCATGCCCACACCGATTACTGCAAGCAGTATACCGGTTATTATGCCGAAAATTGAGCCTCCGCGCACGCCTTTTTTATTCTCCTCGGCAAATTCTTCCGCAGTCATAATTCCCTTAACGGTTGTAACCGAATCTACATCTTCGCTTTTTATCAGAGTATCTCCTTTTTGTATGCCGATAATCGTATATTCGAGCGGATCGTCGGGTGAAACAATGCCGTAGGATATTTTTTGAGATCCGTATCCCGTTGTTGAGTACATACCTGTTGTTTTTTTCGGCAGCCAATGTTCTTTTGAAACGCAGTAGCGGCTTTCTTTTCCGCCCGAAAGCACCTTCCAGCCCGCATTAAGGCTCTCCTCGTCATATTGCGTAAATTCGGTGTTTCTCATAATGGGATTGAGCAGCTTGCTTTCCACCTTAAACTCACCGAGTAAGGTAGGCGCGGCGAGCACGGTCGTTGTAAGTATCTCGGCATTGATTCCGAAATTTGCCTTTTCGCTGTAGTCGGTATTCTCAGGCTTCCAGTCCCACACCTGTTCATCATCGCTGTTGGTATCTCGTTCATAAGTCCAGACGGTTCTTTTCGCCGTTACTCCGGGTAGCTTAACGCCCGTTATGGGGTCTTGAAGCTGTTCTGCCGGTTTAAGCGTTCCCGAAACAACCACAAGCTTTCCCTCATTTTCGGGAATAACCCTGCCGTCCTTAATCGTTGCCGCAGCTTTGATTTTCTCGTAGTTCTGCGGTGCTGACATAAGAGCTTTTACAGCAAGCGAAGCAAAGAGCAAGCCTCCTATAATCAGTATAACGCCGATTATTTTTTTCATAGTCATTCCTCCGTTCTATGGTTATTCAAGCTTAGCCGCCTGATTTTTATACTCGTCCTGTATAAATTTCGCATCTTTATCGGTAAGAGTATTTACAACCTCGCCAAACGCCTCAAACTGCTCTTTTGTACAGTGTGCCGCAACCGGCTTGCAGGCATATCCGCGCGTCATGCGGCCTAAGTTCTCGTTTTTCACAAGTCCGAGCATAACTTCATAAAGCTCATCTGTATTGAAATATGTTGCTTTTTCCTTCCATGCCGCATAGTTCTGCTTGGATTTATTTGTAAAGCTTGTTACAGCTGCCCATGCTGGAACTTTGTCACTGCCCGGTGTGGTTTTAAGGTAGTCTATCGTAGCCCTGTATGCCGCCTCGCTTGTATTTTCGTGCGACGGATAATCGTACCACAGCCAAACAAGTCCTCTTACGCCGCTTGAATGAAGGTCTGCGTCGGCTTCGTTTTTCAGCATTTCCGAGATAGGCGCAACCACCCTGTCATCGCCGAGCATGCCGGCATACTCATATGCCGCTTTCCGAACCTCGTTATCCGAATCCTTCATCAGCTCAATCTCTGCGTCAACCGCTCCGTCAAGAGTTTTGTTCCATGAACTTCCGAGAGCAACCGCCGCCTGTCTTCTTACAACTGCGTTTTCATTCTTTGCCGCGTCAAGCAGGAATTTGCCGATTTCTGCGTCCTTGCCGCCTTCATTGCCAAGAACCTTTACTGCGCATTTAATAACATACGGCTCTTTTTCGGTTTTCAAAACTTCCTTTGCCGCAGCAATATGCGAACTGCTCGCACCTAAAAGCGATGCCATATTGGAAAATGCATAGCCTCTTACCTGCGGCGAATCACTTTTTAAAAGAGGTTCAACGAACTCCTTTGACGCAGGAAGCGTTGCCTTGTTATCTTTGAGCTTTTTAATTGCTTTATCCGTTATGTTTTCATCAAACTCAAGCTTATCGTTTATTGTTACATACGAATATGTGGAAGCAAGATTTATAAATTCGTCCAAAGTTATATTCTTTTCATCTTTGATAAATTTCTTGATCAGATCGTCTTCTGTCATATTTGCATAGTCAATCTTTTTAGCTCCCCCGGCTTGTTGTCCGCCGCTTCCGGTCTTGTCTCCTCCGCACGATGCGAGTGTGAATATCATTCCTATTGTCAAAATCAATGCTAATAACTTTTTCATAATCTGAATTCCTCCTGTTTTTTTTTATTGTTTATCATTATCACCGAATATTTTGCTGTATTCCGGCGGTGAATGTCCGAAACAGCTCTTTTTTGTTTTATAAAATTATGCCCACTCATCCTCTGCTGACGGAATCCGAATCCCGGAAAGAATACTGGAATACTCCCACAAATACCAGGAATTACCTTTTTGCCGGAGCTTTATCGGTCGCGGAGAATCTGCACCGGTCGTTTTTAAAAACAACCGGAGGTATCCCTCCTCGACATCCTGCGGTCTGCTATCCGCAATAACTTCGAGGGTAAGAGGATTACTCGGAACATAGTTGTTTGCCGGAGTCGCACCGCCAAAATAAGCAAGCGGAAGATAGCTTTTCCCGCGCAAACGGTCTCTTAAAAACTGAATGTCATAATTGCTGAGCGGTCTCGGGCCTCTCAGTGTATTAAGTGCGGCAACACCCGCATCACTGTCCTTCAGATACAGTGCAAGTGCCAACAGGAACATTGCACAGGTATTTTCCGGCTTGGAAAGGTCATTCTGCGGCAGAGCAGAAAATTCTTCCGATGTTGTCGGAACAGAT
>CAKSJU010000173.1 GCA_934463455.1 uncultured Clostridia bacterium
TCGCAGTCTATATTAAGCTTCGGTATCAAATCCCTTTCGGAAATATGAGCATTTGCATATTTATTGATTTTATCCGAAAAAGCATCAATATCGGCAATATCCAGCGAAACTCCCGCCGCCATTGCATGCCCTCCGAACGCAGTCAAAAGGTCTTTACTGTTATTTAACGCCTCAAAAAGGTTAAATCCGTCAATCGAGCGTCCCGAGCCTTTTCCCCTTCCCTTTTCATCCGCCGAAATTAAAATCGACGGCTTGTAAAACGTTTCGGTAATTCGTGAAGAAACAATTCCGATAACACCGTGATGCCAGCCCTCTTTTGCAAGAACTATCACTTTCTTCTTGTCAAAATTTTCATCCTTTTCTATCATTTCCAAAGCTTCTTCATATATTTGCTGTTCCAAAGCGCGTCTTTTTGAGTTGTCACTCTCAAGCTCTTCGGCAAGCTGCCGGGCTTCCTCCTCATTTTCGGTCAAAAGCAGCTCAACCGCTTTTTTTGCGTCTCCCAGCCTGCCCGCCGCATTAATCCGCGGTGCTATCATAAAAGCAATACTTACCGCAGTAAGCGGTCTTTTGTCCGCTCCGGAAACCGACGTCAGTTCTTTTATTCCGACGGACGGGCTTTTTTTCATTTCACTCAAGCCCTTTTCCACAATAACGCGATTTTCGTCCAAAAGCTCAACAACATCGGCAACAGTACCGACAGCCGCAAGCTCAACATATTTAAAAAAGCACTCCGAAGTTCTCTCTCCCAGCATTTTTGCAAGTGCAAGAACAAGCTTAAAGGTTACTCCTACACCTGCCAAAGAGGGAAACGGATACTCCGAATCGGGTCTTTTGCAATCTATCACCGCAATTGCCGAGGGGAGTTTTTCCTTGCACAAATGGTGGTCGGTAACAATAACATCCATGCCGAGAGTTTTTGCAAGCTCTACTTCGCCGACAGACGTTATTCCGCAGTCAACCGTTATCAAAAGCTTTGTACCGTTTTTCGAAATTTTATTTATTGCCATTACATTAATTCCGTAGCCCTCTTTTTCCCTGCTCGGAATGTAATAATCAACATCGGCACCGTGCTCTCTCAAAAATCTGACCAAAAGTGCGGCAGAGGTAACTCCGTCAACATCATAATCGCCGTAAACCGTAATTTTTTCATGACTTTCCAAAGCCTTAACAATTCTTTCCGCAGCGTTTTGCATATCGTTCATAAGAAAAGGGTCATTCACCGCGTCAAGCGATTTTTTTATGTACCTCCGTACATCCTGCTGGTCTTTTATTCCTCGGTTTAAAAGGAGTAATGCGGCAAGAGGCGGAATACCGTTCAAATCAGAAAATTCTTTTATCTCGCTTTTTGAATGGGATTTATTTTTATAATTCCATATTTTTTCCGTCATAAACCCTCTCACACCGCCTTTAAAACACAAATAAATTACTCTTAAAATATATTATATCACTTTTTCGGCAATTTTTCAAGCTTTTTAACGATTTTTTCTTTTTCGGGCTAAAGAATATTTACTGCACCGAAAAATTTGTTCTGCCCCTTTATTTGCGCGTTATTTTAAAAAGAGTCAAATAAAGTTTCAAAGTTCATCAATATTTTCGGCAATAATTTTTACAACCGAATAAAACCTGTCTTTTTTTTCGCCCGGAGCTTTTTTAACCGCATTCAGTATTGAAGAAAGATTCACATCGCCCTTTCCCGATGTTCCCAAAAGCAAATAATCCACGCTTATGTCAAGTGCCATGGATATTGCCGCAAGTGATTCAATCGAAAGAGCTCTTGTACCTCTTTCCGCATGACCGATATGTGCCGTAGATAAATCGCATGTCTCCGCCAATTTCTCCTGTGTGAAGCCCTTGCGTTTTCTTGCTGTTCTGATTCTTTTTCCGAGTGATATATAATCAAAATTACTTTTCATTATTTTTTATCTCCCTTGTCCTCATGATTATATTTTTTTAAAATTCCCGGTTATATTAAAATATTGCAGCATTAATAAAAACCGTAAAATTAATTTCAAAAAATATAATTACGCATTTAATTTTCAGTATTAATTATATAACGAAAGAAAAAAAATATTAATGCACCTATAGAATTAATTATTGACTTATAGCATTATTTATGATATAATATTTATAAATCGGATATATCTCTTAAAATATATCTGACAAATATAAAATTTAATATAAGAAAGGATGATTTTCTTGAAAAAACTATTTTCAATCGCCTGCCTGTGCATGCTTGCCTGCGCTGCGGAAGCGCATGCCGCAACCTACACGGTGATAAAAGAGCCGTGGATTGATGTAAATTACACTTCCGATCCCGAGCTTTTCATGTCCACACATACAGAGGTTATGCCGTTCGTAAACGGAAAAGCCGTCGTATATGAAAAGGTTCAAACCGTACCCGGAATGGAGGTAGAA
>CAKSJU010000174.1 GCA_934463455.1 uncultured Clostridia bacterium
AAAATAAGACTTCGCTATGTACACGGAAGCGTTGAATTTAATCATGCCTTTTACCGCTATCCGAATGCTTCCGAAGATACAATTCACGACTTTTCGCTCAATGTTGAGCCGGGTGAATGTATTGCATTTGTCGGTGCATCCGGCTCCGGAAAATCAACAATTATGAATATGATTATCGGCTTTCTGCCCCCCACTCAAGGTGAACTTAAAATAGACGGAAAACCGATTGAAGCACTTAATCTGAGTGATTATCGACACTTCATATCGGTTGTTCCTCAGAACAGTATATTATTCACAGGCTCGATAAAAGACAATATAACCTACGGACTTACCGATGTATCGGAAGAACGTCTTGCCGAGGTCGTGCGGCTTGCAAATATAAACGAATTTGCCGATGAGCTTCCCAACGGTCTCGATACAATGATAGGTGAAGGCGGCGGAAAGCTTTCCGGCGGTCAAAAGCAAAGAATTTCAATTGCGCGGGCACTTATCCGCGACCCAAAAATTCTTATCCTTGACGAAGCAACCTCCGCACTTGACAATATTTCCGAATATCATGTCCAAAAAGCAATTTCTCACCTTATCAAGGGCAGAACAACATTTATTGTTGCACACCGTCTTTCCACTATCCGCGATGCGGACAGAATTGTCGTTATGGATAACGGAAAATGTGTTGAATGCGGCACTTACAATGAGCTTATGGATAAAAAGGGGAAATTCTACGAATTGAAAACTCTTAATGATATGAATGCTAAAGAGGCTGAAAAAATAGATTAAGTTTTTCCTTAAAAAGTGTAGATTTTGTTCAGAAAATATGTTATAATATCAGTATGGTTTAGGTAATTGTAAAGCTTCGGTTTTACAATTACCTAATATTAATTTGAAAAGAAGGTAATTACATGGCTCAGGCAAAATTTGAAACTGATTTTACAAAAGGAAAAATTCTGCTTCCGCTTTTATCATATGCCATCCCGCTTATGCTCTCAGGAATGCTCCAGCTTTTTTATAACGCCGCCGATGTGGTGGTTGTAGGAAGATTTGCCGGGAAAGAATCCCTTGCAGCGGTCGGCTCGACAACTGCACTGATAAATCTTTTGACAAATGCTTTTCTCGGGCTTTCCGTAGGTGCGAGTGTACTTGTGGCAAAAGGTTTCGGCTCCGGTGACAAGGCACTTATAAACCGCGGCGTACACACTGCCGTAACCGTTGCCGTAATAGGCGGAATACTGTTCGGTATAATCGGTTTTACCTTTGCTAAGCCTATTTTAACACTTATGGGGTCACCCGAGGACGTAATCGGTAAATCGACATTATATATGAAGATATTTTTTACCGGACTTCCCGCAATGGCAGTCTATGATTTCGGCAGTGCAATACTGCGTGCCGTCGGAGATACAAAAAGACCTTTGATATTTCTCATTATATCAGGCTTTGTAAATATATTCTTAAATCTGTTGTTTGTAATAAAGTTTAAAATGGATGTCGCCGGGGTTGCCTATGCAACGGTAATATCACAGATTATGTCAGCTGCACTCGTTATTATATGTCTGGTAAAAACCGAAAGCTCTTACAAGCTTATTTTAAAAAATTTAAAAATTCATAAAAAAGAGCTGTTACATATACTGCGAATCGGGTTACCTGCCGGCTTACAGGGAACTCTTTTCTCTTTTTCGAATATACTGATTCAATCATCAATTAACTCTTTCGGCTCGGTTGCAATGGCAGGCAATTCTGCCGGAGGAAATATTGAAGGCTTTGTATATATGGCAATGAATGCGGTGTACCATACTTCACTTACATTCTGTGCGCAAAATCTTGGTGTAAAGAACTTCGGCAGAATAAAAAAGGGTATCTTTTGCTGTCTGGGACTTGTAACGGTTATAGGTGTTGTTTTCGGCAGCATTGCAGTAATTTTCTCTCATGACCTGATGTCAATATATTCTTCAGACCCGGAGGTTATACAAATCGGAATGAACAGAATTTCCGTCATATGCCTTACATATTTTCTGTGCGGCATTATGGATACGCTTGCGGGAATACTGCGCGGACTCTCATATTCCATGCTGCCGATGATTACAACCCTGATAGGAGTATGCGGATTCAGAATCCTGTGGATAAACGTAATGTTCAATTTCAACCGTTCACTGTTCACTCTGTATATGGCTTATCCTTTCAGCTGGACAATTACCCTTGCCGCTCTCGGTATATCATTGATT
>CAKSJU010000175.1 GCA_934463455.1 uncultured Clostridia bacterium
CCCATTCCGGTCTGCCGTCCTTAATAAAGTTATCTATGTATATTTTCTTCGCACTGTACGGACATTTCTCAACATAATGACAATCCAAGCAGCGTTCAGCAGCCCCCTGCGGAGCATTTTCCTTTCTGAAAAAGCTCAAACCGCCGATTGATGAAACAGTATCACATTCCGCTCCCGCATAATACTGAATAAGGTCAAGGTCGTGGCTGCATTTTGCAAATATTGTGGGATATGCCAAGTCAAAATACTGCGATTGAAGCCGCACATACGCTTGTGCCTGATGCCAGTAAACAAGGCGTTCCATTGCGTCAATTGCAAGCAAATCACCCACAACTCCTTCTTCCAAAAGCTCCGAAAGCTTTACAAATGCCGGAGCATACCGCAATTCATGACATACCACAACTGTACGATTGGTCTCTTCTTTCGCTTTAAGCAAAGCTTTGAGTTCTTCCTCCGAATCGGTCAGTGGCTTTTCAACCAAAATATCGTAACCCATGTGCATTGCTCTGATACTTTGTCTCACATGCAGCTTATCGGGCGTTGCAATTACAAGTACCTCTGCTCTTTTTTCTTTAAAAAATTCTTCTTCGTCATCAAAAAGAATGTCGTCCGAAAGATTTAACATATTTTTTGTTTTTTTTAGCTGCTCGGGGTCAGTATCACAAACAGCCGTAATTTTGAATTTACCCCCTGTTTTTTGCATTAAATCTCCGAAATTGCTTCCTCTTGAGCCGCTTCCGATAATCGCAGCCGAAATTGTTTTTCCTTCCATTATTTATCGCACTCCTTATAATTAATTTAAATTAACTAATTGGGGCTGTTTAAAAAATCAACCGGCTTTTTAAACAGCCTCTTTTTTGAGGGGATAGGAAAAAAGCTTTGGAATTAACAAACTGAGCCAAAGCTTTAGCTTTGGGATACCCGACAGTGTACTACACAGGGTCTCCCAAAAATCAACGATTTTTGGGAAAAAGGAGAAAAAGCGTAATAAATGAGTCGTGAATTTTAATTCACGATGAAGTATATATCGCTTGTTTCGACGCCGTCGAGCGGCGAAGTTTGTTGATAGCAAGAAAAGAAATAATTCTATAAAAAAGACCGGATTACAACAATTATATTTCCTGTAATATATGCTTCTCTCCTCTTTTCTTGCGTTCCGGAGTTTTTTAACATCCCCTTTTGTAATTAGCTCTATGGTAATTATATATTGTCCCAATTGATAAATCAAGGTCATTTATAACCGTAAAATTGGATATTTTAACACTGCTGTTGACAGATTTTGTGTAATCGGATATAATAAGGGCGGGTGATGAAAAATGATTATTAAGCTTTGTGATTTACGAAATTATTTTTTTGATATATCCGATATTTTTGCGGTCGAACAAACATCAGACAAAAAAACCGTATTTGTTACGCCGCAGCCGCGTCCGACAGACGCCTTTCTGCTGTTTTTAACAACCTCCGGCATATGCTATCAAAAAGATGCACCTCCGCTTATTGTGCATCCCGGCTCGGTGGTTTATCTGCCGAAAAACAGCCATTATACATTTGAAAATTCCCCCGCCGGCAGCAACATTCAAAAAAATCTGCTGTTCGAATATACTCTCAGCATTGCAGAAACAATTCGCTCCGATTTGCCGAAGCGTGCGGTCTCCCGCATTAATCCCCCCGGCGAGAGGATTTCATTCGGAGATAAAGTAACGATTGTATCAACGCACAATTCCGAGTTATACAAAAAACTTTTCTATGATTTGTTAAACGATTTAAATAATCCGAGCTTTATGCCGCTTACAGTATATCAAACGGCTTATGAGATTTTTAATATGCTTTCGAGTGACTCTCATATCGAACAGACCGGTATTTATGACATCCGGCTGATAAAAAACAGCTTGCAATATCTCGAAGAAAACAGCGCATCATCAAAAACCATAAAAGAAATTGCCGATATATGCCATGTGAGCTTAGGATATTACGAGAGAATATTCCGCGGCTGTTTCGGAATTTCTCCGACAGAATATCGGAATATGCACCGAATTAATCAAATCAAAATGAAGCTTCGCGAGGATGACATAGATTTAAACGAATTGTCCGAAAAAATGGGATATTGCGACAGCGGATATCTGTGCAGGTTTTTCAAAAG
>CAKSJU010000176.1 GCA_934463455.1 uncultured Clostridia bacterium
TGGATAAGGTTGAAGAGTAGTTTACAAACTTATTTTGCGGTAAGAGCGGCTTTTCGCCGCCTTGCCGCGGGAATATACAGCAGTCAGTGTGAAAGGAATGAATAAAGTGAAGAATAATAAACAATCGGCAATAAAGAAATCGGGAAGCATAAAGGGCTTGCTTCAAAGGAATTTGACGGCATGGCTTTTGCTTATACCGAGTGTACTGCTGTTTTACTTTTTTGTATGGCGTCCGATAGGCGTCGGAATAATATATTCGTTTTTTAAATTGAAAAATTATGTCCCTGTTGAATTTGTGGGACTTAAAAACTATAAAGCCGTTATCGGCGATATATTATTTATAAAAACTCTGACGAACAGTGCAAAGTATGTGCTTTGGTCGTTTGTTATCGGTTATCTGCCGCCGATATTTCTGGCAGTGCTGATAAATGAAATTGTACATATGAACTCATTTTTGAAAGCTTCTATTTACTTCCCGGCAATCTGCCCGGTAGTTGCGGCAGGCTTGATTTGGTATTTCCTTTATTTACCGGGAAACAGCGGTGTGTTCAATTTGATACTTTCAAAGTTCGGATTTCCCGCGCAGCAATGGCTTCAGGATTCGAAAATGACAATTCCTCTTATTATTGTAATGATGACATGGCAGGGAATGGGAAGCTCAATGCTTTTGTATCTTGCATCCTTGCAGGGAGTAAACCAGGAGCTTTACGAAGCGGCAAAAATTGACGGAGCAAGTATTCCGAGAAGATTTACAACCGTTACAATGCCGGCGATATTCCCGATTATGCTGCTTAATTTCGTAAGACAGATAATAGGAGTGTTCCAGGTAATGACCGAGCCTATGACAATGACCGACGGAGGACCGAACAATGCTTCAATCAGTCTTAACCTCCAGGGCTTCAAATACGCATTCCAGAGCTTTCAGCCGGAAAAGGCGCTTGCTTTGGGAGTTGTAACCTTTGTAATACTTATGGTTGTAACCTGCTTCTATTTCAGAATGCAGAATAAATTCGGAGATTAAGGAGGAAATAAGATGAAAGCATTTAATAATAAGGAAACCGGTCTTATAACCTCGCTTGATTTAAAACAAACGCATGTAAAGGTTTTGTACTGGATAATATTTGCGATAGTATTAACGGTGGCACTTACGTGCCTATTCCCGATAGTGTGGATAATACTTTCCAGCTTTAAGGATGTAAAGGAATTTTTGAGTACGCCGCCGACCTTGTGGCCGCACAGCTTTCACCCGGAGACGGTAGGAGCAGTGTGGAATAAAATGAACATGTCAAGATCATATCTTAACACATTGGTATTGGCATTGGGTGAAGTAGCATTTTCGATAGTAGTAAACGGATTGGCAGGATATGTCATTTCGAGATTAAAGCCTAAAGGCTCAAGCCTGTTCTTTATGCTTGTGCTGTGGTCGATGATGCTGCCGACATCGGTAAATCTTGTACCGCTGTTTGCTACATATCAGGATTTCCCGATATTCCATTTTTCGATGATGGACACATATTGGCCGATGTGGCTTATTCAGGGAGCAAATGCGTTTAACGTGCTTTTGTTCAAGAGTTTTTTCGACTCGATTTCAATATCGTACATAGAAGCGGCAAGAATAGACGGCTGCTCGGATTTCGGAATATTCAGAAGAATAATACTGCCGCTGTCGAAACCGATAGTGGTAACGGTTGCGATATTTGCGTTTAATATATCGTGGGCGGAATTTCTTACACCGTATTTGGTGCTGAAAACAAAATCGCTTTACACCGTACCGGTGCAGATATTCAGAATGAAGTCGGCAGGATTTTTGATGAACGAATACGTAATAGTATTGTTCTTCTCGATGATACCGTCGATGATAATCTTCCTTATATTCCAGGATCAGATTATGCACGGAATGAATTTGGGCGGAATTAAGGGATAAACAAATTTGTTCAATACGCAAACCGTTTAAAATGAGCTCATTAAACGGCTGCATGTTGATATACAAGGAATAATTGCAAATTTTTCACATTCACTACATATTATTTGCAATTGTTCAAATTTAAAATTAGAAAGGAATGGATGAAATGAAGAAAAAACTATTATCGGTTATCAGTGCG
>CAKSJU010000177.1 GCA_934463455.1 uncultured Clostridia bacterium
TTTTTTATTATTTATTTTTGTATATTACTTGTATATTACTGCAAAAGAGGGCGGTATTAAACCGCCCTCAATTATTAATGCTTTATATGACGAGCTGCTTTATGGCACTGTCGGTCAAATGCAGCATAACAATTTTGTATCGACTTTTCTATAACAGTTTTATTACATTATTCGAATATTATACTCCTTAAACCATTGATTAAGCTGAATTAAATAGCCGATAAACTGCGGTTTTGCCATAAGCTGACCGAAAAACGGTTTTCCGTAATCGGAGGATGTGGTACAAATATCCTCTATAACCGATTTATCGGCAAAAGTCAAAATCGGTGCGTTCGGGTCGGCAATAATGTCCAAAAGCATTTGCTTTGCGAGAGTTTCATATTTTGGGTTGTGCGTTTTGGGATACGGACTTTTTTTGCGATAGAGCACATCGTCCGGTAAAATTCCCTTTGCAGCTTCACGGAGAATACTTTTTGAAACGTTGTCTTTGTTTTTCATCTCCCAGGGAATATTCCACACATATTCCACCAATCTGTGGTCGCAGAACGGTACTCTGACTTCAAGCCCGCTTGCCATACTCATTCTGTCTTTTCTGTCAAGAAGATTGGTCATAAACCAATTTATATTAAGATAAGATATTTCGCGTCTGCGTTTTTCCTCGGCACTGTCTCCGTCGAATGTCGGTACCTCTGCTATCGATTCGTCATACCTCATTCTCGAATAAGCTTCAAGTTCAAGCGTTGCGGCTACCTGCGGCTTAAGAATACTGTTTCGCAGACTCATGTCGTAGGACCACGGGAATGCAGGGGTTGCAAATGCTTTTTCGCTTCTGAACCATGGATAACCGCCGAAAATTTCGTCCGAGCATTCTCCTGAAAGGATAACGGTGTGATGCTTTTTGATTTCTCGGCAGAAATATAACAAAGATGCGTCAACATCTGCCATTCCGGGCAAATCTTTATAGCGCATTGCGTCAATAAGATAATCGCAAAGCTCGGAGTTGTCGCATTTTAAGTATGTGTGGTCGGTATTAAATTCTTCTGCCATTCGCTTTACCCACGGTGCATCTGCGTCAGGTTGAAAAGCGGAAGCTTTAAAATATTTGTCATTATCAACATAGTCAAATGAATAAGTTGATAACTGCTTTCCCTCTTTTTGCATTGTAATTGCCGCAACAGCGGAAATAATACTCGAATCAAGTCCGCCGGAGAGAAGCGTTCCTATGGGAACATCCGAGATAAGCTGTCGTTTTATACTGTCTGTAACCAATTCGCGCACTTTAAGAACAGTATCCTCATAGCTGTCCGTATGCTCGCGGCTTACAAGCTGCCAGTAAGGATATATTTTTATTCCGCTGCGATCTATTATCATGCTGTGTGCGGGGCGAAGCTCTTTTACATCTTTGAAAACCCCCACGCCCTGAGTACGGGCGGGAGAAATTGCGAAAAGCTCCTGCAATCCGACTTTATCTACAGCGGCGGAAAAAGCAGGATGTCGGAAAAGACCTTTTATTTCAGATGAAAACAATACGGTATCATCCATGACGGTATAGAAAAACGGCTTTACGCCAAAACGGTCACGACAGGCAAATACTCTTTGACGCATGGAATCCCAGATACAAAAAGCGTATATTCCGTTGAGCTTCTCGGCGCATTTTTCGCCGTAATGGATATAAGCATATAAAAGTATCTCGGTATCGGATGTGGTCGAAAAAATATATCCGAAGCCGGATAATTTTTTTTTCAGTTCGGCAGAGTTATATAACTCACCATTATATGTAATTACAAATTCATAGCCGTCAACAGTTCTCGACATCGGCTGTTTGCCGCCCAAGGGGTCTATGACCGCAAGACGCGAGTGAGAAAAAGCCGCATGCTCTCCGACCCACTCACCCCATGAATCGGGACCGCGGTGACGCATACTTTCCGCCATGTCGCGAACGATAAGGGTATTGTAGCTTTTATAATTAAGATAATTTTTTTTGAGATTTATCATCCCGGCAATTGAACACATAAAACCATTCCTTTCTTATGCACTGATATAGTATACGAAAAAAGCGGAAAATGTGTGAAAAGGATGATAAAAAATATTTTATAT
>CAKSJU010000178.1 GCA_934463455.1 uncultured Clostridia bacterium
GTAAGATGTTTGCTCCGTGGCTCGAGGGTTATCTCGGCGAGAAGGAATACGGCGTAATCCGTACTCTTAAAAACTATTTCGACCCCGATTATCTTATGAATCCGGGCGGAACTATCGGTCTTGACCTCAAGCCCGAGGAAAAGAAGTTCTTGCGTGAGCATACCGAGTATGTTGATGAGCTTAAAGACTGATAACAGACTATAACTGTATTCGCAATACAAACGCATAAAAATAAGGCTTCTGTCTCGTTTGAGGCGGAAGCCTTTTTACAATGGTAAGTCCAAAAAAAATGGTCTTAACTTTGCAAATACATTGTTCGTTTTTAATGTATATGATAAAATAACCTCACGAAACGCTATTACCCTGCCGTCAGGACAAAGAAATTCTAAATCCGCATTATATTTTTCAGTAGGGTACTGCACCGCTTAGCTGGAATCTTTTTCGATATATTCCTTGTAATCACGAAGATTTATAATGAATTTTCTGTCTATGTTGAAATAATCGCTTATTATCTGATTTCCGCTAAACACCTGTAAATTTAAGCTGTCAAAATCAAATTCAAGCACAACATCCTTTTGCTCTTTCAATATGTTTTTAGGCAGCTTTAATTCATAATAGCAACGCTTGCCTGTTGAAAGCAGATGGTGATTGTACGGCAGTTTTCTTTTGCTTGTTTTGATCAATGTGATTTCGTTTTTCAAGCGGAGTTAGTTTTGTTTTAGTTTAATTCTGTTATTACTTTTTCATAAATACTTATGTTTCGATAATTTCTTGGCATTAAAAATCCCTCCTGATGTATATTCTACATCAAGAGGGCTCTTTTTTCTATTGTCAATTTTTTACGGACTTGTTCAAATCGAATTCCATCCTTTTTGTATGTCTTATCACTTTTAGGCTTGTATGAGAATTTTAAGAAATGTTTTTTAAAATCTTTGATTTCTTAACAGTACTTACGGTTGCCTGAATTATCGGACCGGAGAGCAAAACGGTGGCAATTGTGCAAATTCCGAATTTACCGCCGAGCAAAACGCCGATACTTACCATTATAATATCAAGAACCATTCGTACGATTTTGATTTTCCACCCATTTTTTTCGGCAAGCGAAAATGTGACTGCTTCATATGAGCCCCTGCCGAAATCAGCGGCGGAGTAAAGCCCCGTTCCGAACGAAAATATAGCAATGCCAAGCAGCATTATAACAAAATTAACCGCTTTAATATCTGTATAATGCTGAATTTTTGTGAATACATCCACGAAAAAACTGTAAATGATTTGGTAAAGAATTGTGCCGACATTGATTTGCTTTCTGTCATAGAAAAAGGCAAAAATTATCATTGTCACAGCCACAACAAACGACGATGTGCCGATTGACATACCTGTCACATTCGTCAGCCCTTGCCACAATATCGCAAGTGTTGCGCCGCCGAAACCTGCGCCTATTGCAAGCGTAATTCCGCATGCGGATATTATTGATCCGATAACGATCATCAGCGTTTTTGTTGCATATTTTTTAAATTTCATATTATCACCTGCAAAAAAATAAGACTGTAAACTTTGCTGTTGTGTTCAGAAACAGCAAAATTTATAGTCTTCATCAGCCGAGACAGCTTTATTTTTTTGATTATACACCCGAGCTATTATAAAGTCAACGGTAATAAATATGATTTTCTGTATTCGCTCGGAGTTTTGCTCATTTCAATTCGTGTTACGATTTTGATTTAAGCGATGTCTCTCAAAAGTCTCAGTCATAAATGCCATAAATCGCAATAAAATGACTTCGAAATTTTGAAATTTGCTGTCTCTTAGAATCTCTCAAAAACTCTTACAAGATTTTAAGGCAAATAAAAAATGCCCGAATACCGCCGTAAAAAGTAGTATTCGGGCATAAAAAAGCCTCGAAACATCAAATGTTTCGAGGCAGTGGCAGCGGTATGAGAACCTGCCTTACGGCAGAACCTCGGCGACGCTTCGCTTGCTAAAGGATTCTTTATTATATTGTTGAGGTTCGAATCCTTAATAGTTTTTCTTAAATCTAAATAATACGGCAGCGTTATATCAAATTGCTTTGCAATTTGATGGCGTT
>CAKSJU010000179.1 GCA_934463455.1 uncultured Clostridia bacterium
TCCTCCAAATCTACTTGGTCTGCCGAAAACATAAGTGCTTTCATTCCTATTACAAGGCTTGCAAAAAAATTAACACATCCTCTGATTATAGGCAATTTCAAAATTTTATTTGTTGTTTGAGTACCATTGTCATTTACTTCTACCAAAATATCCCCCTCCGACTTTCTTACAGCCATCGCGGTTTTATGCGGTCCTCTCATCATAACGCCTTCAATTATCGCCTGTCCTCCTATTGATGTTTTCTTTTCCATTTCATATATCCCCTTTTACGTTATTTATTTAAGTTATTGGCTACATGCAGCAACAGCACCGTGTGCAAAGTACACTTCCGCACAAGCAGGTTAACAAATTATCTGCTCCGCAGCAATTAATATATTCGCTTCTGAATGTTCTGTAAGTATTTGTTTGAGCTTCAAAGCTGTTTAGCGTCGCTCTGTATTCAAGATTTGACGGGTCCATTCCGACTGCCGTTTCAACAAAGCTCTTTCCCTTATCATACCAGCCTTTGTTAATATAAATCAAGCCCATGAGATAATACCATTCCGCTGTCTTATCAAGTCCCGAAAGCATCGCTTCCGCCTCATCCAATCTTCTCATGCGGATTAACATTCTTACACCGTCAAATCCCGATGCGTAGCTGCCCTGATATTCAC
Source organism: uncultured Clostridia bacterium (assembly GCA_934463455.1). Classification (GTDB taxonomy): domain Bacteria; phylum Bacillota; class Clostridia; order UBA1381; family UBA1381; genus CAKSQL01. Next base: position 654 of record CAKSJU010000179.1, read on the forward strand.
CTTGATATTCTCTTCTGTAATTATTTTCAGCACCGGTTTTCTTATTTGTAATCATGTCATAAGCTTCATTTATTTCTTTTAATTTCTCGGTTGCCATATCTGCCATTGGTGAATTAACATATCTGTCCGGATGATATTTTTTTACCAAAGTACGATATGCTTTTTTTATGGTTTCTTCATCATCATTCGGATTTACACCGAGAACTTCGTAAGGATTCATCCTTTTCCTCCCATAAATTTAGTATCTTATTCTGCATTCCGCCCATTCCGGAATAAAGAATATTTTTTATTATTTCATCATTTCTGTTTATATTAAGCAAATCATATGCCGCTGAAATACTTGCAAGGTTATAAGTGAGCATAGCTTCCGTATCTCTGCGCAGTTTATCCGGATTTTCTTTATATCTTTCTTTAAAAGGATTGTATGATTGTTTTTTTATATCCTTTTCCGCATCATCATATGCGTCGATAATATATATCCATCTGCCTATATTGTATCCTATCCACGAAAGTACCTTTTTTGTATTTTTATCAGCAATAAAATCAGGTGCAAACAGAGTCTCGCAGATTTTTGCAAAGCAATCCGCTGTCTCGTCAATATCAGTGCAGTTTTCTTTTTCCAAAACAGAAAGCTTTCTCAAGCATTCGGAAATTTTATCTGCCGTTTCTTTATATTCGACCGAAATTTTTCTTGCTGCGGAAAAATATATAATTTTTCCTGCTAATGCTCTTATTGATTTATCATCATTCCAATCATCCTCAAGCTTTTTGTATACAAGCAAAATGCTCATAGCAGCAGTATAATCGACGACCGTACCTTTTACGGCATGTTCTTTTTTAAACGGATGAAGTATGCAGCGTGACGGTACAATGGTTTCTTTTTCTTCCGAAACTGCCGAAAGCAAAAGCGTAAGAAATGTCATATCATAGCTTAATCCCAATCTTGAAATATGTGAATATTTCCCCATCGCTTTGCACAATCCGCAGTAGTATGCCTTGAAACGCAAAAAATTTTCATTGCTGAGTTCGTTTTTGCCGATACGAATATATCCAAACATTTCCTGCGTCCTCCCCAAAGCTTTCTTTCGGCTACCATTCTATAGTATACCTCCATTTACACTTTTTTTCAAGCAAATGCTTACTTTTTTGATTAAAATTTATTTTTTGTTCATAATTTCTTACAAAATCAAAAATAATAAAAGGAGAAAGAACAAAAAAATATTATAACATAAAACTTTCTTTCGCATTATTCCAAAAAAATCTCTTATCATTCCTTGCCCTGCCAATAAGAGATTTTTATCACTATATTGTCGCCGATGCAGGGCGGCGGAATGGAGATGAACGTGAAATTCTTTCACGTTAGCCTCCGGCGGATTTAATCGCCCGTGCGAAATTT
>CAKSJU010000180.1 GCA_934463455.1 uncultured Clostridia bacterium
TAAAAATTCCTCCTATGATATTATTTATATTCTATCATAGAAGGAATCAAATTTACAGACTTTTTTTCACACTCTCGCAAAATGATATATGGCATACCACAAAAAACTTATTTTGCTTGTTTGAGTAAATATTTTTGCTTAGTTGCCATTCCTCCGCGTATGTGCCGCTCTGCTTTGTTTTCTTCAAGAATTTTATGTACACTTTTAGCAAGACGCGGATTTATTGTCTTAAGTCTTTCTGTTATATCTTTATGTACGGTCGATTTGGAAATACAAAATTTTTTTGCTGCATTTCTGACTGTACTTTTGTTTTCAATTATATAATTTGCAAGTAAGATTGTTCTTTCTTCAATATAGTCTTTCAAATAAAATCACCTCTTACCATATTTGTATGATATTTGACAGAAAAATATTATTTTATAGATGAAAATTTTATTAGAGATGCAAAAAAGCGAGCATGGTACACAAATGTGCTTATGCTCGCTTTTGGAACGCTTAATATGCTTACAGCAAATAAAGCGGAAGCTTTTATATTGGGAGCAGACAAAATGGTCTGCTCAACTAAAAAATTGTCCTTTTTTGTGTATGCTTACTTGACTATGGCTCAAAACTATTTCTTCCTTTGTTCTGTAATCAGTTGGAAGAAAAGTATTTCTTTCAAACACCCTTAACCGAAATTCGCAATCATATTTTGCAGAGTATTCGCATTTTGAAAAGTCCGTAATATCACACTCTTTATATTCAAATTCTTTTTTATCATTAAATCTAATCAAATATCCAAACGGTGGCACAATTACTTCTGAACAAGAATACATTTTTGCATCATTACGTATACACACCATTTGCCCCGTCCAACTTGAATAACTTTGTTTTCTTGGGTCAACTAAATACATATATAGTCGATATTTTGCATCATCAAATTGATTTGATTCCGGAGTCATAACAAAACTTCTCAAACCATCATCAAAAACATTATAAGTATTTGTTGAACAAAAGAACGACATTATTTGTTTAAATACTGCAAGAGGCTTAAAATCAAACAGTTTAAACTGAATAAAGTTATTGCTTTTTATATTATCAGCTTGTTTTAGTATTCCTAAAACGGCGTTTACAAATTTAGTATATTCATTTCCATACCATGTTCCGGTATTGTTGTTGCATTGTTGACATAGCGAATGCAATCCAGAGCCCTTTTGGGATTGCTTATAAGGCAAATCATCTAACACCCATGGATATTGTTCTCTACCAATTAGTTGTTTCCCACTATATGTTTTGACCTTATTTTTATTATAAGCCGATTTAGGCGGAATGTGTTCAAAAGATAGCGCTGCTTTTTGTCCACACAATTTGCATATTTGTTCCATACTTTTATCACCTTACCTATTATAGTTGTAGCATTGTAGCTTTAAATTCTTTTATCTTCTGCACTGGTTCAAATTCCTTTTCAGTTACTTTTCGGTCTGTGCCTGTTTTTCAAGTTGAGCGATTTCTTTTTGGAGTTTAGCCTGTTTTAGTGAGGTTATATATTTTCGTCAATAGCTAACTTCTCATTCTACACTCCTAACTCCAAACGCCTGATAATGTTTTCACACACCTTATCATGGTTTAAGCAAGTTCCGCTCTTTGTTCTTCGGTTGGTTTCTGGCTCGTTTGTATTACTTTATTCAATTGCATACAAACGTTATGCTATTTCAATATTTCCAAATACTGTTTCATTCGCTCAATTACATATCCTGCCACGAGTTCAATCATAGGCTCGGCATTGTTATTTTTATAAAAATCGTCAAATGCGGCGTAATATGTTTTTCTGTCGGTGAATTTCACATTGATTGCGGGATAGCCGTTTTGGATAAGGTCAAGGTTTAAGAGTAGTCTTCCTGTTCTGCCGTTACCGTCGATAAAAGGGTGTATGCCCTCAAATTCAAGGTGAAACCGTGCAATTCTTTCTATGGGGTGCATTTTCTTTTTGCGCTTTTCGTTCTCTGAGAGAAGTTCGGTCATTTTCGGCTCAATCATATATGGCTGAACAGGCTCGGTATATGCACCCAT
>CAKSJU010000181.1 GCA_934463455.1 uncultured Clostridia bacterium
AATAAATTATAACTTTTTTTAAAAAAAGTATTGACAGAGAGGGAAAGAAGTGGTATAATAACAGAGTAAAACAAGCAGGACAATTCTGTTCTCACCGTACGGTCTGTTACTTTGCGGTAAATATTCTCGCATTATTATAATGCGTTTATATATTTCGAATTGCTGTTTTGTGGCGTTCGATTTTTTTGGTTTTGGGCGGTTTTGTCAACTTGTGAGTACAAAATATTGTTTTATTCCGAGTTATTCGGAATAGTATGGTTTCATTTTAAGGAGGGATTTACCATAGCTATTAAGGAATTGCAAATCAACGAAGAAATTCGCGACAAGGAAGTTCGGGTTATTTCCGCACAAGGAGAACAGCTCGGCGTTATGTCTCCGGCAAAAGCCGTTGACCTTGCTTATGAAAAAAATCTTGACTTGGTTAAGATTTCGCCGTCAGCACAACCGCCGGTATGTAAAATTATGGATTACGGAAAATATAAATTTGAGCTTGCGAAACGTGAAAAGGAAAACCGCAAAAATCAAAAGACCATGAACATTAAGGAAGTTCAGCTTTCACCGTCTATTGATACCAACGACTTTAATACAAAATGCAAAAATGCAATGAAGTTTCTTAAAAACGGAGATAAAGTTAAAGTTACGGTGCGTTTCCGCGGTCGTGAGGTTAGTCATTCTGAAATTGGCGAGGCATTGCTTCTTCGTTTTGCCGAAACAGCAAAAGAATCCGGCAATATGGAGCGTCCTCCAAAGCTTGAAGGCAGAAATATGACAATGTTTCTTGTACCGGTAACACAATAAATTTATATAATTCGGAAGGAGTGGACAGTTATGCCTAAAATAAAGACACACAGAGGCGCTGCAAAAAGATTCAATCTTACAAAAAAAGGTAAGGTAAAAATGAATAAATCGTTCAGAAGACACATTCTGAATAAGAAGTCAACAAAGAGAAAACGCCATTTGAGAAAACAGGCTTACTGCTCGGCTGCAAATGCTGCAGTAATCAAGAAATTAATTCCTTACAAATAAGATTGAAAGAGAGGTTTATTAACTATGGCAAGAGTAAAAGGTGCTTTAAATACACGTAAAAAACATAAGAAAATACTGAAGCTTGCTAAAGGCTTCAGAGGCGGAGAAAGCAGACTTTACAGAACTGCAAACCAGGCTGTTATGCGTTCTATGCAAAATGCTTACATCGGAAGAAAACGCAGAAAACGCGATTTCAGAAGATTGTGGATTGCAAGAATAAGTGCTGCATGTAAAATGAACGGAATGAACTATTCAACATTTATGAACGGTTTGAAAAAGTCCGGTATCGAAATGAACAGAAAAGTTTTGTCAGAGATAGCAATTGCAGACCCGGCTGCTTTTACAAAGCTTACAGAAACAGCAAAAGCTGCACTTAAGTAATTAGAGATGTGTAAAACGCATGAAATAAAAAGTAAATAAAATATCAACAAAAGCAAATAATAGTTAAAAAAGGGTATGGCAAACAAGCCTAACGGCGAAATTCAAAAAATTTCAGTTTAATAAGCGTTAGGAAAGTCGTTTTAAAGTTTTCACGCTGCACTAAGAAACATCTTTCTTAGTGATAACGGCAGCAATTGCAATCGATAAAAGCGATATATGAGCAATTGCATTAAGATTTTTAACGGAATTGAGTCAATCCCAAAATTTTGTGTAAACTCTTTACTAAACCTCCAAAATGATGTATAATAAAAATATCATTTTGGGGGTTTTAATTATGCCAAGGTACAAATTAAGTCCCGAGGAACGGGCAGCGGAAAAAGAACGCAAGGATAATTTGCGCAGTATCATGAAAGGACTCGATGTAAAAAAATTTGATGACCTGAAAGATGTATTTAAGATGATGGTCGAAGAAATGCTTGAAAACGGTCTTGACGGAGAGTGGACATCACTAAAAAATGGACAGGTAAGCGCAAAGATTGGGGACAAATTCATTCTCAGCTTGAGATATTCTTTGCCGACAGATTGCCC
>CAKSJU010000182.1 GCA_934463455.1 uncultured Clostridia bacterium
AATATGTGTTTTTCTCTTGCGCTACAGATTTTTTTACATCTTATATTTATATATTATAATAGCTTTGGGCTATATTCGGAAGCTCCGAAAGGTGTTCCATGGCAAGCCCTGTTCCTTTTATATTGCACAGCTGCGGATTTTCGGCAGGGAAAATTTTAATTCCGCTTGCCGAAGTAAGCTTTTCGGGAAGTCCCGAAAGATTTGCACTGCCGCCGACAAGAAGTATTCCGTCCGATAAAATATCGCCGGAAATTTCGGGAGGAACGGAATCGAGAGTATCTTTTATAAGTCTTGAAATTTTATTTATTCTTTCATCGTATACATTCAAAATTTCCGAAGAGGAGACGCTGATTTTTCGCGGCAGATGAGTGGTAATATCAGAGCCGCAAACTGTTTCGGTTTTCGGCGGTATCAGGGGCTTAATTCCCAATGCAATTTTTAAGTTTTCGCATGTTTGTGTCCCTGTTTCGAGGTTATAGCGGTGCTTTAAATACATTTTTAAATCATCGGTGAAATTGTTTCCGCCGATTTTAAGTGAATTGCTTACAACAACATTTGACAGTGATATTGCGGCAATATCAATTTTTTCGGCACCTATGTCAAGCACCATAAGACCTCTTGCAAGAGTGACGTCACAGCCTGCTCCCAAAGCGGCTGTTACAGAAGAGGGTACAATGATAACCTGTCTCGCTCCGGCACGTACAACAGCATTAATAAATGCTTTCCCTTCAACATCGGTAATTGAGGCGGGAACGGAAAGCATAACGCGAGGCTTTACAAGCTTTTTACCTCTTATTTTTGCAAAAAGCCGTGAAATAAGCTCGCATGCCATATCGCTGTCACATATTACGCCGCCTTGTATCGGATGATATATTTTAACCGTTTTGGGTGATCTTTCTTCTCCTATTGCTGCTTCATCGCCGAATGCTACAACTTCGTTTGTATGTATGTTGTACGCAATCGATGATTTTTCTCTTAAAACAAGACCTTTTCCTACAATATACATACTTATATATTCAGAGCCGGCATCTATACAAATGTCATCGCTTATATTAACAGATATTTTCAAATTACTCCGTCCTTTCAAAAGTCAATAAAGAAATTATAATACTATTTTATAATATTTTATCAAAAAAATCAATATTTATTTTGTATATTTTTTTATGTATGGGTTAAAATACAATTGTCAGCAAAAAAATCAATTAACTTGAAAGGATAGGGATTGATATGGACAGAAACAGAAGCGATTCAAATAAGAACAGAGGATTCTACATAGCCGTGTGCTGCTGTGTATTGGTTGTGGCAATTGTCGGCTATGTAAGTTGGTTTGCGGGAAATTCCAAACCCAATGAAAAAAATTCCCCGGAAAATAATATTTCGGAGACGCAGAATATTCCCGAAATTGCAAAGGTAGCTGTAAAAGAAGAAGTAAAAGTTCCGGAACGAAAAAGCGTACCTGCCGAGGAAAAAACATCTCCCGCATCAAAAAGCGTTATTGCGGACGATAATACGCCTGATTTTAAAAAGCCGGTAAACGGTAAAGTAATAGGCGAGTATTCGGGAGATAAACTTGTTTACCATAAAGAACTGTCCGACTGGAGAAGTCACAGCGGCGTGGACTTTAAGGCTAAAGAAGGGGAGAAGGTTACCGCGAGTGCGGACGGAGTTGTAGAAAAGGTTTATTCGTCTGGTATGGGAAATTGTATATTGATAGACCACGAAAATGGGATAAAATCTCTTTATGCAAATCTTGCTGATTCTGATAATGATTTAACGGGACAGAATATAAAGCAAGGAGATGAAATCGGTACAGTCGGAAATACCGCATTGTCCGATTTTACAAAAGAAGCTCATTTGCATTTTGAAATTTTAAAGGATGATAAACCTGTTAATCCGATGGATTATGTAAAGTAAAACCAACAGCAAGCTGC
>CAKSJU010000183.1 GCA_934463455.1 uncultured Clostridia bacterium
GGGCGTAGGAATAAGGTAGCATTTTTGATTTTCCGTCATTGCGTTTTACGCAATTTCCTACAAATTAAAAAAGCAGAAACAAAAACTCTTTTAAGAGTTGTTCATTTCTGCTATATAAGTACGGATTTCGCATAAAATAAAAAAGCCAACAGCTACTACACCCTAATGGGCATAGTAATACTGCTGACTTAAATTACAATCACGACATCTCGTATGCTTTAACTTCAAACAGAAGTCCGGGTAAAACCCTATGCATAAATTTGCTTATACCAACATTATACCACAATATATAGTATTTTGTCAAGAGTTAAAATCTATATATAGAGACGATCAACATTATATATTTCAACTGATAAACTCTTTTGAAATAATATGACCATCTCCAAGTATAAAATCACCGGTATTATCAAGTCCCGGAATTATTTGAAAAATCAGAATGCCGCCAACCACATCGTCACATACAATTTCTAAATTGTCTACAACTTCCTGCTCCGAAATTTTGTTGTTTGCACACCTATCGCTGTCAATTTTATTTTTTTCATATAGGGCAAAGCTGCTATCATCTTCATTTGAAGCATAGTTATTATGCTTCCTTATATATCGTTCCATCGTTTCCGGTGTTTTCGGTCCGTATCCAACAGCAGCAAGAATAATCTGTGCACCATCTGTTTTTATCGCCTTTAACGAGTCAACATCTATTGCTCTGCCTCCCAGAAATGGTTGCTTCAATGCCAGTCTGCACAATGGGAGATAGCCGTCAATCATATTCTTTCCGATATTCCATATCTCATATCCCGGCGGAACGCTGTCGATAATCTCGAATATGTGTTTACCGCAAATTATTTTTTCCATTATATCGCGTTCCTCCTATGACCTAAGATGCCATTCCAGCCCATATGCTATGTATCTGCAAATTCTGTCGTTATAGCTGCTGAAATCTCCGTTTTCAATTCTGCTGCAGATGATTTTTACCATCTCTTCAGGGTTATCCAACCATTTTTCAAGTACACCATATTCAAAGACAGATGGATCTGTTTCACTCAAAATATGCATAATATCACCGATATACACTGCCTTATAGCATTCACTGCATATTTCATCCGGAGTTTTGCTTTCCCAGCTTTCTTTTATTTTCTCAAGTTCCTTATAAAAAGCTTCGTACATTTTTCCGAGCAAGTGATTTGTATATCCTGTTTCATCAGTTTGAGAAACAGTCAATGTCCTCGTTTCAAAACTTTCGGGCAAGATTTTATTTTTTACAGCATAATCAAGTGCCATAGAATTTGAATTGTAATTTTCTTCGCAGCAGAAAACTACGCTTTCCTCGCAGCCCAATGCGCTAATCTTATAAAAATTCATAATAAACATCCTTTCATATTCTTTTCATTTAATCCGGCAAAATAATTTTTGGATTCATAATCAATATACTGTCGCAGTCCCATCCGTACTATCAAGCTTTAATTCCGTAAAACATATTCAAGCCTATTCCTTGCCTCATTGTCTGTAAGGGCTGTCTCGCTTTTTATTGTTTCAAAAGGAAACATATTCTCATCGCAATTCAAACATTGATACGGATATTCCTCTGACTTGGGGTCTTTCAAAAGCGGACTGCCGCAGCGAAAACATCTCAAATCTGTCAAATTATCTTCAATATACTTGACACTGTTCGGATATTTGTGTTTATATTTTTCAAGAACTTTTTCCATATCACTCATCTCCATACCAGAACGTAAGCGGATTGTCCGATTTGATTCTTTCCGAAACAACAGGAAAATCAATTTCTTCAATTGATATATATTCAATGGAATCATTAAAATTAACCATCTCATCCATAATCAACATCTTCCTATCATTCATACCAAAATGTGAATAAATCGCCATCTTCCAAATCATCTTTGGGGCAAGCAGGAAACTTCACATC
>CAKSJU010000184.1 GCA_934463455.1 uncultured Clostridia bacterium
TGCCGACGCATGGCGGCGGATTGGAGATTTTTAGGATGAATATAGCTGAAATTTTTTTGAAGCTTTCAAAATATTTTTCTTACCCCTTTGTACAATACGCATTTGCCGCCGGAATACTTATTGCTCTTTGTTCCTCCCTTTTAGGTGTAACACTGGTTTTAAAACGATATTCGTTTATCGGAGACGGACTTTCGCATGTAGCTTTCGGAGCAATGGCAATTGCCGGTGTTCTAAACATGGCGGCAGACATGACGGTTGTGCTCCCAATTACCGCCGCCGCGGCAATATTACTTCTCAAAACCGACAGAAATACAAAAATAAAAGGTGACGCGGCAATTGCAACAGTATCGGTCGGTGCTCTTGCAATAGGCTATTTAATAATCAATCAGTTTTCCTCCTCGGCAAATGTCACCGGGGATGTTTGCAGCTCGCTTTTCGGCTCAACGTCAATACTGACTCTCAGGCCCGCCGACGTTTTGTTTTGCGCGGTGCTTTCGGCTGTTGTGCTCGGAATGTTTGTTTTGTTGTACAATAAAATATTCGCCATTACCTTTGATGAAGAATTTGCTAAGGCAACCGGAATAAACACGGAATTTTATAATTTGTTTATCGCGGTAATCACAGCAATTATAATAGTGCTGGCAATGCGGATTGCCGGGTCTCTTCTGACCTCCGCACTTATAATCTTCCCGGCATTGTCGGCAATGCGGCTTTTCAAAAGCTTTAAATCGGTAATTATTTGTTCCGGAGTTTTATCCGTTTTCTGCAGCGCGGCAGGAATAATAGTATCTCTTCTGATTTCCGCTCCAGTCGGAGCAATGATTGTGGTTGTTAATATAGTGGTATTTCTTATATGTATGGCAGCGGGAGCATACTAATTACGGATTACACTTTTTGCAGGGAATGTATTATATATTGTTTTATGAGGTATTGATATGAATAACATAAGCGAAAATTCAAAAAATGCAATATGGGTGCAAATAGGGCAAAAAATACAAAAATATCGTCTGCAAATGAATTTGACTCAAGAACAGGTTGCGGAATATGCCGGTATTTCTCAAAAACATTTGTCCAGAATTGAGCAAGGGTATCATTGTCCGCGTTTTGATATGATAATACGAATTGCGGAAGTATTGAATATTACAATTGATGCACTCGCTGAAAATACCCCCGACGATACCGACATGTTTCTTAAACGCATTCGTCCGGATATTGAAAAATTATCCGAACATCAGAAGAAATACATCGAACAATGTATTAAGCTTTTAGCTGAAATGAATTTTTGATAAATAAATAAGCTGTAAAAAGATTTTTACTTTTTACAGCTTATTTTCTTATATTTATCTGTTAATTTTGACCGTTTTACCGCCGCTGAGTCTGGATTTTTCCGCAGCTATTCCCATTAAGTGGCTTTCCGCCGACTCACGAAGTGAAGTACGATTTTCACATTCATTATTTAAAATTGAATACAAACGGTCAATCAATATTTGGTCTCCGCCTCCGTGCGAATATCCTGCCTCAATCAAAGAGTCAACCGATATAACCTCTTTTTCTTCACCGTAGCGGTACACTTCTATAGTTCCGTTTCTGTCATCCATCAAAATTTCACCGCGAGTTCCGAAAAAGTTGTATCTTCTTCCCGCTGCACCCGAAAATACCATTTTCAAAGTAGCGATAACTCCGTTTTTAAAGTTCATTTGTACCATTTGATGGTCAACAACATGTTCATCCTTTTCCACTCCGCACATAAAGACGCATTTTCCGAAGCATTTTGTGCGTAATCCCTCATATATATCTTCTTCTTTGAGCGGTTTTTTCAGTGATACTTTATTATATGGCCATACCCATTCCGGTCTGCCGTCCTTAATAAAGTTATCTATGTATATTTTCTTCGCACTGTACGGACATTTCTCAACATAA
>CAKSJU010000185.1 GCA_934463455.1 uncultured Clostridia bacterium
CTCATGTTGCTTGCTAAAATCTCAAACATCTCATTAATAAATACGGAAATATCTTCGTTTTTCATTTGCCTGAAACCAAAACGCATAATATCCTCCCGCAAATCACGATTTACCTCAATCACTATATCATTTTATAAAGCTTTTTGCAATACGGACACTTAAGTCCGTACATTCCGCCTGCATAGCAAGCGTTTTTTATCGGCATAAAGACATAGCGGGCATGACCCGCTACGAAAAATCTTATCACTGTACTGTTTTTCGGACTCGGAATATGGTATTCTGTTAAAAGGGAGGTTTTATCATGGACTGGGATTACAAAACAAACGGGCATTACTTTTTCGATGATTTCGAACGCGGGGACTTAACCTGCGATATTGAGTTTCAAAAGGGACGCGTCACAGATGAATCTCATCGTAAAGACTCCATGTATCTTTGGGATGACCATTTTAACTTTTTGGATCTTGAACCTTTGTTTTCCGAAGTCATACCGGAATTCGATATGTTTACATGCGGATGCGAAATTAATACGGAACAATGGGAAAAGATTAAAGAGGCCTCTGCAAACTATTGCGTCACAACAAGAGAGATTATTACAGAAATGGACGCGTGGATGACGGAAACACTGAAGGAGTACGGTTGCGTGACCGTGCTCGGAGTATGACAGAGACAGGTTCGACGAAAAAACGGAGCAGGCATAAACCTGCTCCGGACATGGCGAGAAAAAGCGGATGTAACTGAAATCAGTTACATCCGCTCGATATGTCTTTGTACAGCATATTTGATACAATGTGACCACCTGTCCAAAAATGTGACCCTGCACTTGAAAATGTGACCACACATAAATAAAACAGTTTTTACGGATTACAAACAGCACAAGGTTCCCAACCTTTTCGTTCAGCTTCAGCCACAGTCATTTTAGCACCATTTGCATATCTGCAACCTTCAAGATGATAATGATTACCTGTCCTTGAACCATAAACGATTTTTTGCGAACGAGAAGTTGTAGATTCAGTAGTTTCCTTAGTCGTCTTTTCCGTGGTTTCTTTTGTGGTTTTTTCGGTAGTTTCTTTTGTAGTTGTTTCGGTGATTAGTTTATCAGTATTTGCGATTGTTGCTGTTTCAATAAATCCCGTTGTGGTTTGAGGTTCCGGATGTATTTTTTCATTTATTGAACCAACAGTTATAGCAATGACACATACTATAACAAATGCTACGATACCTGACAATAAAAATAATTTGTTTCTTTTATCGGTTTCAGCTTCTTTTTGCTTTTCTAAACCCTTTATTTCTTTTTCAAGTTTTGAGATTTTAGCTTTAAGCAATTTCTTTTCTGCTTTTATTTCCTCATTAAAATTCGTTTTATTTTTAACATCATACCACTTGAAACTTGTACTGTCTTTTTCAAACTTGATTTCATCAAGCTGCTTTTTGCAAGTATCTATTTCTTGTTTTTTAGACAGTATTTCGTTTTTTATATTGCTAACACTTTTAAAAGAATCTTTAAAATAATCAATCGGATTTTTCATATTTTTATCTATCCTTTTTTATTAAATTGTAACATAACTATAAAGCCATTATATCATTTCAGAATTATTAATTCAATGTATTTAATAGTTTTTATTGTCACATCAAAATGCAAAAATTAGTTAATAATACTCTAAAAAATATAATATAAAAACAGTGTTTGCTGATAAAACAAAAACATCAACAAACGCTGAAAAGCCTTTATTTACAAGGTTTTAGGCAAAAAATAGGACACTAAAAATTGTATCATTTTTAGTGCCCTATGGTGGTGCGAGTGGTGATACAGAACTTTTTGAAAAAGCCAATAATATCAACGGTTTTCAAGGCGGACGAGTAGCAAATAACTTGTATATATCCCCTTTTCGGGCGACTGTTTTTCAGA
>CAKSJU010000186.1 GCA_934463455.1 uncultured Clostridia bacterium
TATATTGATTTAAGCCTTTATACAGTAAGAGAAAATGATGAGCTTTTGGTTTCGGATGATTGGAAAAATACCGCAAAAGAAATCAGCGAATATGCAAAAAGAAACAATATTAAATTTGTTCAGTCGCATGCGCCGGATGTTAATCCGTTAAAGGGCGAGGACGCTTATCGCAATGCAATTGAAAAAACCGTGCGGGCAATGGAAATCTGCGAGTACCTGAATATTCCGTGCTCCGTTATTCATCCCGGCTGGGACGAAAAAGCTTCAAGAGACGAATGGTTTGAAAGAAATTATAAATTTTTTAAAGAGCTGTTCCCGGTTATGGAAAAAACCGGTGTAACATTATTGCATGAGAATACTACCAATGCAAATATGCCATGGTATTTCTCAAAGACAGGAAAGGACATGAGAGAATTTTCCGAATATGTCAATCATCCTCTGTTCCATTCCTGCTGGGATACGGGTCATGCGAATATTGAGGGAAATCAGTATAATGAAATAATCGAAATCGGCGATGACCTACGTGCTTTACATATAAACGATAACCGTGGCGCGCAGGATGAACATATAATTCCTTTTATGGGTACTATGAATATGGATGAAGTTATATGTGCGTTAAAGGCGATAAATTATAAAGGGTACTTCACCTTTGAGAGCGGAAGTACATTGAGGAGTGCGCAATACTGGCTTGGCAACCGAAAAGAGTTCGAGGGAGATAACCGCTTGCTTAATCCTCCGGTTGAATTGCAGAAAGAGCTTGAACGGTTTATGTATAATGTAGGCGTGTATATACTGAAATCATATGATGAATATGAAGAGTAACGGGCGTAAACAAGTCCGGAACGTAAAAAGTACACTATCTTTTTGCGTTCCGGACTTTTTTTAATTTGTAGGAAATTGCGTAAAACGCAATGACGGAAAATCAAAAATGCTACCTTATTCCTACGCCCGCAGGCGGAGCTTTTATCAAAAGCTTTTTTACATCCCCCTACCGTTTACAAAACCTTATATTCTGTTTTTAAATAACTTGTTATATCGCGGTACGGTATATGAAATTCCACAAATCCTTTTGCATAATAGGAAAGCTCATACGGCGGATAGAATATAACCAATTCATCATCGGTTAAATAAAACCGCGTTTGCTGAATATCGGAAATTATCGGTTTTTCCCATAAATCATGATATTCCTCCGCATTTTTTTCGATAATTTCCTCCATTTTTTTATTAAGCATTTTTTGATATGAGCTGTCTTCAAACAGATCGCTGAGCGTCAATTCTTCATTTTTTTGAGTGTCTATATTTTTTGCAATGCGGTCATTCATTCCGTGAACTCCGCCGGTGTATATATATACATCGCCCGTAACGCTGATAATCGGAGATTTTCTCCTTTTTACATCCTGTTTCAGTTCAAACCTGCAATCTTCCCCGGCTTCCTGCTTTTTCAAAAAATTGTCAATCCATGAATTTAAGTTTTTCTCGTAATTTTCATTTATTTTTTCTTCAAAGCTTTTGTCGGTCAAATTTTCAAATTCGGGGATTTCGGCATATATTACCGCTGCGTCGCTTTTATATTCTTTTTTTTCGATTTTAACGATTGCTCCTCCCATGCCGCAGCCGGTAAGGGAAAAAACAAGCGCGGCAGTGCATGCGATACCTTTTAAAGAATTATGCAAATCAATCCGCCGCTCCCCTCGTTGATAATTCTCTGAAGTGTTTCGCGCAGCTTAAATCTTGAAGCCTCGGGCATTCTGGAAAGCTTGTTGTGCAATCCCTCGTTTACAAGCTCGTAGAGAGATTTTCCGAATATGTTCGATTCCCAAATCTTTGACGGATCGTTTTCAAATTCTTCCATAAGATATTGAACAAGCTCCTCCGATTGCTTTTCCGT
>CAKSJU010000187.1 GCA_934463455.1 uncultured Clostridia bacterium
CACGTTCATTTTTACCCTTGACTAATCGCAGACGAGCATTTACAAGCTTTCAAGCGAAAATCTGCGATATTTGGTGAAATTGCTATGCCATTCTTTCATTTTTACTTTACACTACCACATACAATCTATAAAAATGAGTTTTTCGCATAAACTATTGTTAAGCAACTTATGCATCCACTCTTCTACATATCTTTCAATAAGCTCAAATTTTTTAATTGTATGAGGTTTTGCCTCACTCACAACTTTATTATTGCTACTCATTTTATCACCTTATGTTGTTTTTTTGTTATCTATTGCCCTCAATTAAAAAGCATAGTTGGCGGTGTCACTTTTTCTTTTTGATATCTTTAGATATTTCTTTAATACTTTCTAAATATGCCTGTTCCACCGGTGTCAAAGTGATTTCCTGATATTTTCTATACTCAGATTTCGCTTTATCCATTGCCTGCTTATGGCTTACCGTTCCCGACCCCGCAAGCAGTTTTCTGTTTCCGGAAGACAACACCGTATCCAGTTGTTTTACATAATCGTCCATATACATAGGTTTATGTTCAATTGCATTGATTTCAGCCAAATCAAAGTAACCGGATACAAGATTGTTAAGGACTTTCAATTCGTTTTCCTGCAAATAATTTTTAGCAATTCCTATGTCTTTTAATGCAGGCAGCTCTCCCGAAAATGATGTAAGTCCCATAAACGGTTTTTCGGCATCTGCCCGATTGTATATTCTTTCAAACGCTCCGTTGCCCAGCGTCTGAAGTTTGTAGCAATTACAGATTTCACTCTATAACCAAGGGAAATTATCATATCGAGGTTATAAAACGAAATTTCTCTTGCCACTTCACGTTGTCCTTCTTTTCGAACCTGTCGGAATTTCCGACAAGTTGAAAGCTCGTCCAATTCGCCTTCATCATAAATATGCTTAATATGTTCCACCACATTGGTTCGAGAGGTTTGAAACAATTCTGCCATCTGCTGTTGCGTCAGCCACACTGTTTCATCTTGTATTTTTACTTCAACATTTGTCAATCCATCATCTGATTGGTAAATCAATATTTCCCCGTAATTCTCCATTGCACTCATATCCTTCATTTTGCAATCGCATCGCCAGCGATGTTACTTTTTTATATAGGTAAGTTCAATATCATATCCAAGAGCCTCCATCATCTGCACAAACGTTTTATTCACAATGCCATCCTGCTTTTTGATAATACGATTGACATACTGGCTCGTAGTTCCGATTGTTTCTGCAAGTTGTGCCTGGGTTGTTCCATTCTCTATGCACTTTACTTTAACATCCACTTCTATATTGTTTTTAATCATATATTTGTCGCTCCTATTCGCAATCTTAGTTATTTATAACACAAACAAGATAATTTATTATACCACATATTTATCGTTTTTTCAATAGTTTGAGTATAATTTTTCGGATTTTGTAGAAATTTTAATTATTATCAGCCGATTTGATGAAATTATTTGATAAAACAGATGACAAACTCAAAAATCTATGGTATAATGTAGGAAGAATGTTGATAGAGCAAAAATGAAACCGGGCAACATTAAATGAAACTGCCAATAAAAAATGAAACCGAAAGGCTTTTTTACAACCTTTCGTGTAATTCTATCAGTGTACGGGTACAGAGGCACGTCGGAGCAAGCTTTATATCGCTTGCTCTGTTTTTTTAATTTGTAGGAAATTGCGTAAAACGCAATGACGGAAAATCAAAAATGCTACCTTATTCCTACGCCCGCAGGCGGAGCTTTTATCAAAAGCTTTTTTATTATTTATTTTTGTATATTACTTGTATATTACTGCAAAAGAGGGCGGTATTAAACCGCCCTCAATTATTA
>CAKSJU010000188.1 GCA_934463455.1 uncultured Clostridia bacterium
ATCGGTATTTCTCTTGATTTTTCAACATATGTATTCATAAATTCAACACACCTCTTGACTTTGATTTAATTTTATTATATAATAGTTTTATCAAGTAAACCTTTGTTTTTTGATGTTTTTTCTTTAAAATTCGATTATTTGGGAGAGGTGTCGGTGAACAGTGTATTAAAAGATATTACGGAATATATTAAATTCTTACGTGAATGCGGATATTGCGTAATGCTGAGTTGTTTTAAAAATACTTTCGGTGACTGCCTGCAAACTCTGTTGGAATATGAAGTACATCAGCTTTCGATATGCAATTTTTTAAAATCCCGTCCCGACATGAGAAAAAAATGTATTAAGAATAAATGTATGCTGGAAAAAAAGCTGCCGAAATGTACATATTATTCGCATTGCTATGCGGGAGTTGAGGAATTTGTATATCCGATAATGTTCGAAGGAAGGGTTATAATGTGCGTGAATATTTCCGGTTACAGGGGGAAAAATCAGCGATCGGAAAAGTGCGCGGAGCTTACGGAAAAGCGCAGCGATGCAAGATTTCGGAAATTGTATAAAGAACTTTCGAAAAACGTGCCCGACATCAGCGAAATTAACAGAATAATCAAACCGCTTGAATATATGATTTGCGAGTTATATCGAAGCAGCGCCAAAAATAAACAAGCGGAAACAGAGCAAAAACTTATATTCAGAAAAGCATTGATTTTTATATACGAAAACTACACCGGCAAAATTTCCTGCGCCGATGTTGCCCGTGCGGTCGGATATTCGGAGCCGCACCTGCGGCACATATTTCATATTGAGGGAAACAGCTCAATTATGGAATATATAAATAATGTAAGAATTTCACAAGCAGCCGATATGCTCAAAAATTCGGATTGCCGCATAACTGACATTGCATATTCCTGCGGGTTTGAAGATTCGAATTATTTCTCAACGGTATTCAGAAAAAAATACGGCATACCTCCGAAGACATTCAGGAAAAATGCAAAAAACACATTAATTATACAATAAATATTGTAATACTATCAATTAAAAAGGACTGACGAAAATGATTTTTGACAAAATCAATATTATTAAAAGCAATCGAAAAACCTTCGGTCTTGAAATAAAACCCGACAAAAAAATAATTGCTCGCGTCCCGTTTTTTGCCTCCGACGAGGAAATCGAAAAGTTTATCAATTCACACAAATCATGGATTGAAAAACATCTCGAAAAAATCACGAAAGCAAATCTCGAAAATATAAAAAAGCTCAGCAATGAAGAAATTGCCGAGTTAAAAGAAAAAGCTAAAATATTTTTTGAAAACCGCGTTAAATTTTATGCACCTTTGGTCGGCACCGATTACGGCAGAATAACGATAAGATGTCAAAAAACGCGCTGGGGAAGCTGCTCTGCAAGCGGAAATTTAAGCTTTAATCTTCTGCTTATGCTTGCTCCTGCCGAAACTGCCGACAGCGTTGTCGTACATGAGCTTTGCCATAAAAAGCATATGAATCATTCAAAAAGATTTTACGAAGAGGTTTTGCGTGTTTTTCCCGATTATTACAAACAACATGCCGTATTAAAAAAAATAGGTCCCGATTTGCTCGGTAAGATTACATAAAGGCGGTGTATAAAAAGTACACCGCCTTTTGAAGGGAATAGGAAAAAAGCTTTTTATAATATATCCCCTATTTATTACTTTTGCTTTGTTGCTGAGCCCTTTAAAGAATTTTTATACCTTGCCAGCTCCTTTGAATTATACAGACTTTTTGCCGATTTAACTCCCGCAAGCTTTACTTGGTTGC
>CAKSJU010000189.1 GCA_934463455.1 uncultured Clostridia bacterium
TTTTCGTTCTCTGAGAGAAGTTCGGTCATTTTCGGCTCAATCATATATGGCTGAACAGGCTCGGTATATGCACCCATAATGGTTACGGGAATTTTGCGGAACACTCCCTTATCCTCAGGTCTGTTCATCAGCACAAGTGAGTGAATATTTTTAATCACCGTTTCGCTGATTTTTGTATCCTTTGCAATATCCTCGATATACAAAAAGGCGTCTCTGTGACCGACTGCTTCGAGGTGATCCTTCAGCGGTTTTCGGTCAATTGTCATGCCCTCTAAAACCATTGCCGTTTCTTTTAATGTAAGGGTGTTGCCCTCGATTGCATTCGAATTATAGGTAAATTCAACCATAAATTCGTCACGCAGTCTTTCCGCCTCGCCTTGTGTAAGCGGACGCTTTTTATCAAGCTCTGCTTTTAAAGCGTCAATTTTCAGCAACAATAGAGAGAGTTCCTTTGACATTTTTATCCCTTTTAGCGTTCTTGCGTCAACGGGTTTTGGTGCGTTTTCGGGAATCATATATAATTTGCCCTTTTGAACAACGCCGTCTATTCTGTTTTGAGCGCATAAAAGTCTGACTCTGCGCGGAGAGAGTCCCCACTTTTCTGCTGCTTGTGAAACCTTAATATATTCCATAATAATACCTCTTTCGAGTTGTTGCATATAGTATATCACATTTCGGGAATAAAATCAAGTTTTATCACGAAAATAACCATTCATTACTATTCCCAAAATTATATCAATTTTCTGTAAGTAGGCAACAAAATTTTTTCGTATCTTGCTGCAATGTATGTTTTGTAAAATTCCTTTTGCAGATCAGATATATACGGAACATTATCAATAAATTTGCTTATAAGCTTAATGTCAATATTGGGCACAAGCCTTAAAATGGCTTTGTTGCAATCCGCATTTTGCATTGAAGAAATAAAATCATAGTAGTTAATTTTTCTGTCATTCAATTTAATCGCAGATGTAGGAAATTGAAATATACGGGCATTCAGCTCATCCTTATTTTCTAAAATGGTTTTCATTACCTTTTCATCAGCTTGCGGGAGCAGACAGCTACCACAGTCAAAGACCGGTGCAATTTCTGCTGTTTGAGTTTCATCATCAAATAGGAACCCCCAGTTGCCGTTGTGCCGGTCAAAGTTGCCGAGCAATGCATCTGCGATAAAGATATTC
This sequence comes from uncultured Clostridia bacterium, assembly GCA_934463455.1. Classification (GTDB taxonomy): domain Bacteria; phylum Bacillota; class Clostridia; order UBA1381; family UBA1381; genus CAKSQL01. The sequence goes on from CAKSJU010000189.1 coordinate 1,179, forward strand.
CAAAAATGCTCACACAAGCTTTCAGGATTGACAAACTGTTGCTTTTCGATAATTTCAAGCACATCTGCAAGCTCTGTTCCCGTTCCGTTATGTTCAGAGTCAATAACTGTATTTTTGATTGAGCAGAAATCATATAAATGTTTATCTTTATCGGCAAAATCCTTGCAGGCACATACAATTTTCACTTTGCCGTTTACAGTGAATGTTCCGAGCTTGGTTTCTTGTGCTTTTATGACTATCATATTGAATATACTGCTGGCGATATGTTCGCTGATTGAACTGTTTGTATATGACAGTTCTGTTGGTTTCTTATTTCCTGACGACGGAAATTTAATCATATATTTTTCGCCCTCATATTCTACTGCGATTTTTTTCCCGTTTGCACCGTTATACGCTCTGCCGATAATGCGCGTACAGTTTGTAAAATCAATTTGCTTTGACATAATCTACCTCCACAAATACTTTTGTCTTAAATAATCCGCATGCTCCGGAGTTATCAGTCCATCGTTTATTTCCGCTATGTTGATGCTGCCGTAAAGTTCGCCCCAATAGCAATCTAT
>CAKSJU010000190.1 GCA_934463455.1 uncultured Clostridia bacterium
AGAGCGAATTCATGCGAAACTGAAATTGATGAATGGCTCGAAAGTGTCGGATTTTAATTACGGAAGCAAATCAAAAAACAACCGTTTACATATCGGTTGTTTTTTGATTTGAAAAAATATATACAATACAGAAAAAATATGGTAAAATAAAAAAGAGGTGTTTTATATATGTGGATTATATTTTCAATTCTGTCCGCTTTTTTTGCGGGAGTAACCGCTGTTTTATCAAAAGTGGGGATAAGAGATGTAAATTCGAACTTGGGGACGGCGATACGAACCATAGTGGTTTTTATTTTTGCGTGGCTGATGGTTTTTGTAGCAAGGGTGCAAAACGATATAACGAAAATAGGAACAAAAACGCTTCTGTTTTTAATATTGTCGGGTCTTGCAACGGGAGCATCGTGGCTTTGTTATTTCAGAGCACTGAAATACGGAGATGTGGACAAGGTTGCGCCGATTGACAAATCGAGTACAATTTTGACAATGATACTTGCTTTTATATTTTTGAATGAAGAAATAACACCAATTAAGACTGTCTGCATCGCTCTTATCGGCTGCGGTACATATATGATGATTGAAAAAAAAGATTTAAACAAAAAAACAGCCGAAAATTCGGGATGGTTTGTCTGGGCGGTACTGTCTCCTGTTTTTGCGGCATTAACTTCCATTTTGGGAAAAATAGGAATTTCGGATATAAATTCAACATTGGGAACGGCAATTCGTACGCTTGTCGTTTTGATAATGGCATGGGTGGTGGTTGCCGTATCCAAAAGCGGAAACGGAATAAAAAGTATAAAATCAAAAACGCTTGTATTCCTTATTCTGTCCGGAATTACAACCGGACTTTCATGGCTGTGCTACTATAAAGCATTGCAGGACGGACCTGCAAGTGTGGTTGTTCCGATTGACAAATTAAGTATTTTAATAACTGTTCTGTTTTCTTATGTTGTATTAAAAGAAAAATTAACAAAAAAATCTCTTTGCGGTCTTATTTTGCTTGTTACGGGAACATTAATGCTTCTTATTTGAAAAAATCCAACCAAAAGAAATTTTTATCGTGTAATATTATGTAAGTGATTTTAGAAAATCTGTATAATACGACAGTAAAGGAGGTTTAGGTGATGTGAATGAAAATGAAATAATAAAACGATGTCAAAATGGCGAAAAAGCCGCATTTGACGAGCTTATACACATTTTCTATCCTTATGTTACCAAGTATCTTTTAAAATTGACGCATGACGATACGCTTACGGAGGATTTAACGCAGGATGTTTTTTTAAAGATGATACGCACTGTTCAAAATTATAAAATCGGAAGAAGAGCGTCCTTTGCAAATTATATTATTACAATTGCAAAAAATACGTTTATTGATTATATCAGAAAGAATAAAGTGATATTTTCGGAGCCTTCGGAAGCGTAACAAAAGAGCGGCGATAATATTGTAAATAAGGTGATTAACAATATGCAATACCGAAAAATCGGGCAATATATTGATACACTGCCTCCGGAGCAGGCAAGAGTCATATGCTGTCGCTTTAAAGCTGCAGCATGTGTTATTAGGGTAGGTAAGAACAACAATTGTTGTTTTAAAGGGGATGTAAAAAAAGTACATCCCCTTTAATTTATTATTTAAATTGCAGTATATTAATAAACAATCCTCCCTGAACACTTCTGTTCTGGAAGCCTCTTTGAATTGCGGTACTTGTATAATACCAATC
>CAKSJU010000191.1 GCA_934463455.1 uncultured Clostridia bacterium
GCCAATCCGGCAATGGATTGAATTTGAGACGGTATAATAATTTTTGTTGCTTTTCCGTCAGCAGCCTTTTCAAAGCTTTCAAGTGCTTTTATTGCAACATATCCGTCGGACGGATTTGCTTCGTTAATCTTTTTGATACCTTCAGCTATTGCAGTCTGAACAGCCAAAATTGCTTCGGCTTCGCCCTCCGCTTCTTTTATAGCGGATTGCTTCTTCGCTTCCGCTCTTAAAATTGCAGATTCTTTCTCACCCTCGGCAAGAAGAATTGCCGATTTTTTACTTCCCTCCGCAATCAATATAGATTCACGGCGTTCACGCTCAGCTTTCATCTGTTTTTCCATTGCATCCTGAATTTCTCTCGGAGGCAAAATATTTTTAAGCTCAACACGGTTTATTTTTATGCCCCACGGGTCGGTTGCTTCGTCAAGAATTGTACGCATTTTTGTATTTACGGTATCTCTTGAGGTAAGAGTTTCGTCCAATTCCAAGTCTCCTATGATATTACGCAGTGTTGTCGCTGTCAGATTTTCAATCGCCATCATCGGGCGTTCAACTCCGTAAGCATATGATTTAGGGTCGGTAATCTGATAATATACAACAGTATCTATCTGCATGGTTACATTATCTTCCGTTATAACCGGCTGAGGCGGAAAATCAACAACATGCTCCTTTAAGTTTACCTTTTTTGCAATTCTGTCGATGAACGGAACCAGGAAATGAAGTCCCACTCCCCAAGTCGCATAATATCCTCCGAGTCTTTCGACAATGTATGAATTTGCCTGCGGTACAATCTTTATGCAGGATACGCAAATTAAAACAATCAAAATCAATAAAATTAATAAATATGGCATAACATACTCCTTTTCTCCGCTTTGCGGTATAAAAATATTTTTACAATCAGGCTGTAATTATCGGAGCAGGGCATCTTTTAACAATCAGCTTAACCCCTTCGACTCTTACAACAATTACCTTTTCATTTTCGTCTATAATTTCTCCAAATGCACTTCTTGCAGTCCACACAAGTCCGCCGAGCTTCACTTCTCCGGTTTCGGCAAGATTGTCTATTTTCTGCGTTACTATTGTAGCCTTACCGATTTGTGCATCAACATTTGTTTTTTCCCGCTTGTTTTCCGTAAGCTTTTTCACGAGCGGTTTTGTCGCCAAAAGCAACACTGCCGAGCATACTATAAACAAAGTCCATTGAATTGTTTCGTCCGCTCCCGCAAGACAGCCGATAAACGCCGCAAGCGCACCGCCGGCAAACCATATTGACACAAGCTGCGTTGTGCAGATTTCAATAATCGCAAAGGCTGCAATCGCAATAAGCCAAGCATAAATCATACCATTCTCCTCCCGACTTATAATTACTATATTCCTATTTTATCATTTTTATTAAGAAAAGTCAAGCATATTACCACAGCTTTTGAATGAGTGAACAAATTATAAGCAAAATGTATATTTGTAGGGGACGGTGCCCACACCGTCCCGCGAAAACATTGAAAACAATACGGTACGAAGATTAATTTGCAAAATTTACGTTATACGTCCGTATGCGCCAAATGCAACAGCCCATCGCCGTTTTGATTTATAACCATATTGTATTTGGTCTGTTTTTGGGCAAATTTAAATCTTGTCTTTAACAATTCCGTATGATATAATTTTTTATAGGCGGTGATGATATGAAAAT
>CAKSJU010000192.1 GCA_934463455.1 uncultured Clostridia bacterium
CTCCGGCGGCACTTAAAGGTTTAGACACCGTAACTGCGTCCGCAAACGTATCGGACAGTGCGGAAAACGCTGAGGGTGCGGTTATCGTATTGGCACTTTATAACTCAAACAATGTTTTGCAGAGGATTGAAAAAGGAAATATTGCGCAGCTTACTGCGGCTGTACAGCCGATTTCAGCTTCGATGACATTGCCGGCTGATGTTGATGGTATGTACGTAAGAGCATTTTTGTGGTCGGATATGACTTCAATGGTTCCGCTTACGGGATGTATAGAAGCAGGCAGATAATATAAAATTCAGGGATAAAAAAATGTTCGGAGCATTTTTTCCTATCCTATATAAATAGAGGCGGTGTACTTTTTATACGCCGCCTTTATTTATAGGAGCAGTTAATTGTAAAATGTGAATTTTACCATTAGCTATATTTATAGGATAATAATGAGACGGAGGGATAAGAGTGAACGAAATTGAAAAATACATAAAGATAATAAAGGATTATTCGAGGAACAATTATTTTAAGGTAACTCGGCAGCCGGAGGGGAGACTTAAATTTCCGTATATTGTTCCCGGTGCAAATTGCTACGAGAGTCAGCTTTGGGATTGGGACAGCTGGCTGACGGATATAGGCATTTTGCAGATAATCGGTGACAATAATGAAGATGAAACGGCTTATCGCGAATTTGAAAAGGGATGTATAAAAAACTTTGCCGTAAACACCGATGAATACGGCAGGATGCCTATTTTAATAAAACCGAACGAAATAATGCCGTCATTCAAAGACGGCGGTATCAGCAATATTCACAAGCCGTGCTTTGCTCAGCATATGGCATTTATAGTAAAAAGAGGCGGTGATGATGCGGAATGGACAAGGGATTATATTTCAACAGCGAAAAAGTTTTTGGAGTATTATTTTGAAAATTTCAGGCATGAAGAAACGGGACTTTTCTTTTGGCAGGATGATTTCGCAATAGGTGTTGACAATGATCCGTGCACGTTCTTCCGACCGTCTTGCAGCTCTGCGTCAATTTATCTGAATTGTCTTATGTACAAGGAGCTTAAGGCGATGGAATATTTGTTAAGCTGTCTTGGCGAGAGTGACGGCAGATATGAAAAAGAAGCGGAAAAGCTGAAAGCTGCAATAAACGAGCACATGTGGGATGAAAGAAACGGATTTTATTACAGTGTCGATTTGAATTTAAAGCCGATAGATAAAAATCAGCATCTTCACAGCGGAATGCCGAGACATTGGAATTGCGTTATTGAACGTATAGATGTCTGGAGCGGATTTATGGCTATGTGGGCGGGTATAGCCGATGAGGAAAAATCCAAAAGAATGGTATATGAAAATATGCTTGACAAAAGAACATTTAATGCGGAATACGGTGTGAGAAGCTTATCAAAGCTTGAAAAAATGTATTGTATTGCGGAGTCGGGAAATCCGTCATGCTGGCTCGGACCCATTTGGGGAATTTCGAATTATATTTGCTTTAAGGCTCTTGCCGGATTCGGCTATAATGCAGAAGCAAGAAGCTTAGTTCAAAAAACTGTTCTGATGCACGGAAGAGCAATAGAAAAAAGCGGGGCAATGTATGAATACTACCATCCGGACACAGGCGCAGGAGTAAGCAACAAAGGGTTTCAATCCTGGAATTT
>CAKSJU010000193.1 GCA_934463455.1 uncultured Clostridia bacterium
CAAAGCTGCGTTGTCTCGTGCGAGCCTGTTCCGAAGCTCATTCCCGGGTTAACTTTAAAAACTGTTCTTCCGTCAGTATTCTCGGGTTGTTCCCATTCGGGGACTATCAGAATTTTTTCGCCCACTTTTGTCGGATGAAAATATTTTTTCCAATTGTTCGCCCAATCTTCCTCCGAAATATTACCCAAATCAATTTCAAGTCTGCCAAACTCACTATTTTCGTCGCGCGCTTTCAAGTCATTTACCGCGCTCCTTATAAGAGAAAGCATTTCGTATCCCGCAGCATTATCGCTTACATACACTTTAATGCAGGTTTCTTTCTCCTTTTGCTTAATTAAATCATCATCAACATAGTCCCAATATTGTTTATTATTCTCAAGAAAATCTTTAAAATCCGCTTCATCCTCAATTTCCGCTCCGTTAATTCCGGCTTGATACAAAACACCGCAAAGCGGTTCGATGCCGAGTGACGAAGTATAAATAGTAACTTTAATCCAATCCATTTTTTTCACCGTTTAACATTAATATTCTATATATTGTATCATATATTGAGTCAAAAATCAACATATAAAAAATAAATTTTTTAATTACTTATGTAATTTTATTCACCAATGTCAATCATAGGCATGCTCCAGCGATATTTTGATGCCAAAATGCGAATTGTTGTAACAACAGCCAGCGAAGCCACCACGGAAAACAGTCTCCCCGCCCCTGCCATATCTGCCAAATAATATATAACACTCCCTATAATGGAGGCAATTGCATATATATGCTTTCTGAAAACATAAGGCGTAACGTTTGTCATAATATCACGCAGTACACCACCTCCCACGCCCGTTATTGTCCCGAGCGTAACCGCAAGCAGCATATTTTCGTAAAAACCCGCACGTCTTGCAGCTTCCGTTCCGATTATGGTAAAAGCACCGAGACCTATTGCATCAAAAATATTTATTATATTATTTGCCCTGTTATTAACAAGTGTGTATGTATTATGATAAAAATATACAGCCGCAAAGGTTACAACCGAAACCAAGGCCGCAAGAGGTAATATATATTCGCTTGAAAAAACAGCGGGCGGGGCTATTCCTATTGTTATATCGCGGATAAATCCACCTCCGACAGCAGTAATGCAGCCGATGATTACCACCCCGAATGCGTCCAGCTTCCTTTTTATCGCAATCATCGACCCGGATATGCTGCATGCCGCAACTCCCACCGCTTCGGTTACTTTCATGATTATTTCGGTTATATCCATTATTTTCTCTCCAATTTCCGTTTTAAAATAAGTTTCAAAAACATTATACAGCAATCAGCCTAATTATAACACATTAAAACGTAAAATTCAACCGAATTGTACTAAAATTAACAGTATTTGGTCTTGACTTTTTCTTTTGTATGTAGTAAAATATAAATATGTCTTTAAAATATTATGCCCTCTTAGTTAAGTGGATATAACAAGCCCCTCCTAAGGGCTAGTCACGTGTTCGACTCACGTAGAGGGTGCCACGTCGGAACAAGTTACGCTTGTTCCGATTTTTTTTGTAAAATGGCACTACAATAAAACGGAGCAGTTTTTATGCTCCGTTTTATTGTTTATCTCATAATTTCCATTGCGGTATCTATTAC
>CAKSJU010000194.1 GCA_934463455.1 uncultured Clostridia bacterium
GATTTTATCTTCTCGGCAATTAAGGCTATCGGACTAATCCTGCTCGGCTTCGGTGTTGTGCAGATAGGTCTGTCGCTTAAATCTCACGACGCATCGCAGAGAGCAAACGGATTTCTGACCTTCTTCGGCGGCGTCATCATTGCATTTGCGAAGGATATACTCGATATGATAATGTAAAAAATATATTAAACTGCTGTCATATTTTCTCTTTTGCATTGACAATGCACATATTTTGTGGTACAATGAATATACTAACACAGAGGAGGTAATCTTATGGCAACAGTTAATATGAGTATTCGTATGGATACTGAGTTAAAAAAACAAGCCGATGCTATGCTTTCCGATATGGGACTTAATATGACAACCGCTATGAATATGTTTTTACGGCAAGTTGTCAGACAAGGAAGAATTCCGTTTGAAATAGCAACTGATATTCCGAACGCCGAAACCTTGGCTGCTATGAAAGAAGTTGACGATATGATTAGCGGAAAAATTCCGGCAAAAAAATATACAAGTACAGATGAACTCTTTAAGGATTTGGAATTATGAAATATATAATAGAAATGTCTACCAAATTCAAAAAGGATTACAAGCTGGCAAAGAAGCGTGGGTATGACACAAACCTTTTGAAGGAGGTTATTGATATTCTTGCTGAAGGTGAAACATTGCCCGAAAAGTATTGTGACCACCCTTTGAGCGGAAACTATTCCGGATGTCGTGAATGTCATATCCTACCCGATTGGCTGCTTATTTACAGAGTTGAAAAAGAGCTTCTAATCTTGGCATTAACCCGAACAGGGACACATAGCGACTTGTTTTAGTATTTAACCAAACAAAAAATCAAAAGACAGTCATAGCTGCATAAAAGCGGTTATGGCTGTTTTTGCGTTTTGGAACAGGAGGTGAATTACATTTGAGCGATAATTGGATTGTAGCCAACCTTGAAAATGCGTTTTCTACTTGGAACGATAAAATGACCGAAATATGGTCGCTTATTACAACCTCGCCGCAAAGCTTCAAAGGCGGTGTTATATGGAATGTAATTTCCGGCATAAACGGCGGACTTCAAGCCATAGGACTTGGTTTGCTGGTCCTCTTTTTTGCTATGAGCATATTCAAAAGCACAGCATCATTCCGTGACTTTCAGCGACCGGAATATGCCTTAAAGCATTTTATCCGCTTTTGTGCGGCAAAGGTGGCAATTACATACGCAATGGACTTAATGACGGCGATTTATTCTATCTGCGGAGGAATTGTAGAACAAATCGCAGGCTCTCTCGGCGTTATCGGCGGAGCGTCGGTTACGCTTCCGGCGGCTATTGAGCAAGCCGTGGAAGATACGGGATTTTGGGCAAGTATTCCCTTGTGGCTTGTAACGATTTTGGGAAGTCTGTTTATTACGGTACTGTCATTCATAATGATTATGACTGTGTACGGCAGATTTTTTAAGCTGTATATCTATACGGCGATAGCTCCCGTTCCCCTTTCGTCATTCGCCGGGGAAACAACATCATTTATGGGAAAATCATTTGTAAAATCATATGTCGGTGTTTGTATGGAGGGTGCGGTTATTGTGCTTTCGTGCATTATATTCTCTGCATTTGCGTCAAA
>CAKSJU010000195.1 GCA_934463455.1 uncultured Clostridia bacterium
TTTTCTATTCCGACGCTGAGCCGTATCAAGTCCGCGCCGATACCGCAAGCTGTAAGCTGTTCATCATTTAGCTGGCGGTGAGTTGTGCTTGCTGGGTGAAGAGCGCATGTACGTGCGTCCGCAACATGAGTTACTATTGCGACAAGCTTCATGCTGTCCATTGCTTTAATTGCTGCATCGCGCCCGCCTTTAACACCGAAGCTGATAACTCCCGAAGCACCGTTGGGCAGATATTTTTCGGCTAAAGAGTTGTATTTGCAGTCTTTCAAGCCGGGATAATTAACCCATGCCACCTTGTCGCTTTGTGCAAGATATTTCGCAACCTTCAATGCGTTATCGCTGTGAGCTTTCATTCTTAAATGAAGTGTTTCGCAGCCGAGGTTTAGCAGAAATGCGTTTTGCGGGGAGGGTGCTGAGCCCAAATCGCGCATAAGCTGAACTCTTGCTTTGACAATAAATGCGGAGTTGCCGAATTTTTCGGTGTATATAGTGCCATGATATGAATCGTCGGGCGTTGTGAATTCGGGGAACTTTCCGCTTTTTGCCCAATCAAAATTCCCGCTGTCAACAATTATTCCGCCGAGTGAAACCGCATGACCGTCAAGATATTTTGAGGTTGAATGAATGACTATGTCAGCACCGAATTCAAACGGTCGGCATAAAACCGGCGTAGCAAACGTATTGTCGACAACCAGCGGAACGTTGTGAGCATGAGCAATTTTTGCGAATTTCTCTATATCAAGAACATTAAGAGCAGGATTTGAAATAGTTTCGCCTATAAGGAGCTTTGTCTTTTCGGTAAAAGGTGCCGATATTGTTTCGCAATCTGCATCGGGATCCACAAAAGTTACATCAATGCCGAAGCGGCGCAGAGTGACCTCGAGTAAATTAAAAGTACCGCCGTAAACTTTTGAAGAGCATACAATGTGATCTCCCTCACTGCAAACGGTCATAATGGTAATAAGGGTAGCAGCTTGTCCCGAGGAAGTCATCATAGCCCCGATACCGCCCTCAAGTGCTGCAATTTTTGCTTCTACGGCTCCTACCGTAGGATTTGCAAGTCTGGTGTAAAAATAGCCGTCCGCCTCAAGGTCAAACAGCTTGCCCATGTGGTCGCAGGTATCATATTTAAAAGTAGTGCTTTGGTATATCGGTAAAACTCGAGATTCACCGTTCTTCGGCGTATACCCCGCCTGTACGCAATTTGTTTCAATTTTCATTTTTCTCAATCCTTTTTTGAAATAATTATATGTATATTATAGCTCATTTTCTGAAGCTTGTCCAATACTCAATATTTATATATTGTTATAAAATTAATTTATATCTTTTTAACAATGTATATGGCAGGAAATAAATGGGCAGTATATATATGTAACGAAAAATATATATACGTTGGTTGTAACAAAATACCCAAAAAAGAAAAAAATGTCGAAAAAGGATTGACAAAGAGGGGAAAAAGAGGTAGAATAAATAAGCTGTCTTGAGAGAGAGTAAAGGCGTGAAAATAAAAAATAAAAAAGTTTTCAAAAA
>CAKSJU010000196.1 GCA_934463455.1 uncultured Clostridia bacterium
CCTTTTTCGCTTAAAACCTTTGTTTTAAAAAGCGTAAATCCTACCAATATCAGGCAAAGCATTATTAAAACCTGCTGCGCAACCGCTTGTGTTATGTTCATTTGTGTAAAACCTCTTTTCAAAATTAATGCAGATTCGGTATTCTTTTGTTATTTTTTCGAATAACTCCCCAACATATGCAATATTGATTATACAATATACTGCCAAATATGTCAAGAATAACAAAAAAATGCGGTAAAAATGCTGATAAATGCAATACTCTTTTAAAAAATATTATATATTTTTTTATTAACTTACAAAATCCGTTATCAATTTTTTCCATATTTGAATTTCTTGCTTTTTACTATTGACATTAGCAGATATATGTATTATAATTAAAAAACAATATGATTAAACACTTTAATCAAGAAAAAAGGTGAGAAAATCCGACATGATAAAGCATGCAAATAATTATTTTACATACGAAATTATCGGCGAATTTCGCTCTCAGGGCGAATGGATACACCCTAAACGGGTGATTGACAGCTATGAATTGATTTTTGTTCTGGACGGAAAAGTCTGTATACAGGAAGATGGTAATAAATATGAATTATGTGCTAATGAATGTATAATATTGGAGCCCGGGAAAACTCATGAGGGATATGAAACAAGCAGAACTCCGACCGCATTTTATTGGCTGCATTTTTATACCGATATGCCGATGCCTTTCAAAGAATATAAGGGCGGGAATTTTTATGACATAAAATATCTTTTGAAAAAACTTTTGCACATTTCAAAAACTCCTACTTATAACGAGGCGGCTTGTGACGCTGTCGCACTTATGGTCTTTTGTGAGCTTGAAAATGCGAACATTATGGGAGTGGGGAGCAGTCTGGCAAATAAAATAGCGGAATATATAAGAATTAATGCACAAAATGGCGTGTCTGTTGCACAAACAGCACTTTATTTCGGATATAATACAGACTATATCAGTAAGCTTTTTAAAAAGGTTTTCGGAATAGGAATAAAGCAGTACATAAATTCGGAAAGAATTAAATATGCAAAGGATTTGCTTTTGACAACGAATTTATCCGTAAAGGAAATTGCAGGGACAATGAATTTTGATGAAGAAAATTTATTTATAAAGTTCTTTATGTATCATGAGGAAATCAGCCCGTCAAGATTCCGTGACAAATATTTTAACACACACATTAATAATAAATAAATTAAAAGCACGGTGTATAAAAAGGGGCTGTTAAAAAACTCCGGAACGCAAAAAGGCATGTGTTACTCGGATAATATATTATAAAATAACCTAATTTTATAATTTTTTAAAAACACTCAAAATTTTCGATTTTTATTATATTAAAATGCTTTTTTGCTACGCCCTCACCAAACCGCTCGGAGTACCCGCGTACACCGTCGGGTTTGGTTTGAGCGTTCCAAAGCTTTTTTCCTATCCCCTAAAAAAAGGGGCTGTTTAAAAAGTCAGTTGACTTTTTAAACAGCCCCGTGCAGCTTACAGCTTTTCCGGTCATTTACGC